>NZ_JAGHZH010000069.1:0-23575 GCF_017746885.1 Roseofilum sp. SBFL
TCTTAGGTTTTGCTCCTACTACCAGTGCTATGATTGATATCCTCCTATCCGTAGCTATAAAGTTGATTAATCCTGAACCGTTAAAAAACTGGTTTACTCATTGTTGTTACTGTCCATCATAACAGCGCAAAGCGCTGTAAGTATAAGATTGATGGTACACTCAAGGGCATCAATGGAATAGAGTTAGAGGTGAGAACGATTTGGATAGTTGAAACCAATTATGATCAAGCTAGATTTGTTACGCTAGTTCCTAGGGGTTGAGATAATCTGGAGGTAAGTTGATGAAGCCAAAATTTCCACTTTTTTCTGAAGTTGTATTGTTACAAGAGATAGAACTGTATAACCTCAAACGAGGTTCAGTGGGTACTGTTGTAGAGCATTATCTGGACAATGAACAACAAGAAATTGGCTATAGTTTAGAAGGTTTTGATGTTCCTTAGAAAACCAGCATCTTTGTGATGTTGGATGCGCCTATGGATGGTTCATAGAAGCAGCAACACAGCGGGGAATGGAAGCAGTGGGAATTGAACCGGAAGAAGCGGTTGCTTTACAGGGAATTGCCGAAGGACACACCATTAAAATTGGCTATTTTCCCGACTGCTTAGAAGACTCAGCACGCTATGATATCATTTCCTTTAATGATTCCCTCAAACATTTGCCTAACTTACCCGCTATTTTCCAAGCTTGTTATCATCATCTCAACCCTGGCGGAAAACTGATTGTTAACATCCCAAATAGTCAAGGGATATTCTTTAAAATTGCCGAAAAACTAGCTCAACTCGGATATACTAGCCCCTGGGATAGACTGTGGCAGAAACAATATCCATTTCCCCATCTGATTTATGTCAATCCCCAGAACTTAGAAGACTATGTAACTCCCTATGGGTTTAAACTACTTCAGAGTCAAACTCTAGAAACCATTCAAATCAAGGGACTTTGGCAACGGTTACGCATGGAGAAAAGCTCTGGGTGGCTGATGTCCGCTATACTCTATGTAGCGTTGGTTATCATCTACCCTCTCATTCATAAATGCCCCTCTGATATCCTCCTCCAGATTTATCAAAAAGACTCTTAGATGTTTATTCAAATTGATCCAGATTTTTTAGCCCAAATTGCCACAGATAACGATCGCATCCCCACTCTGTACTATTCTAAAATAGATGTAGTCCGAGCCGTCTTCTGGATGCGACTGAGATTAATCTACTCCATCTTACAAGATCTGCATATTCAACGGGAAACTTGCTTAGATTTTGGTGGCGGTGGGGGGATTTTCTTGCCCACATTAGCCAAGGATTTCGATCGCGTCTTCTTCTTAGATCTCGAAGATCGAGAAGCGCGTCAAGTTATCGATCGCTATAACTTATCCAATATTGAGATTATAAACCAAGATGTCAGTCAAGTCAACTTGCCGGCCCAATCCTTCGATGCCATTATTGCAGCGGATGTTCTGGAACACTTCCAAGAGTTATCCATGCCCACAAGTCCGATAAAATCCTGGCTCAAACCCACCGGTGTTTTAATTACCTCCCTACCCACAGAAAACTGGATTTATCAAGGATTACGAACCGTCTTTAATATTGAAAAGCCCCTCGATCATTATCATACCGGATATGAAGTCGAAGCCTATCTCGAGTCTCAAGGATTTCGCCCTGTTCGCCGTCAATTTGTACCTCTCGTATGGAATCTCTTTCCCTTATTTTTAATTACGGTTTGGCAATTGAGAAACTCTTGATTCTAAAATATAGATGTGTCTCGATTCCTCTTGCTGAGAAAGTTTTCGATCCGGTATACTCAAATAGTCATTATCTTATCCAAGTTATTCCTGTGAGCCTTAACCCAACGCCAGCTACATCCATTCCTGTATCCTCTAAAAAGACGTTCTATCCTGCCCCTTTTGCTTCCCTTATGGAAGGACGAAGCAAAAGAAAATTGGCAGATCGCTTCGAGATCGAAAATTTTGGAGTCAATTTAACAGAACTAGCACCGGGTGGGATGTCTGCTCTGCTCCATCATCATACTAAACAAGATGAATTTATATACATTGTTTCGGGAACTCCCACTCTGTTGATTAATGAACAAGAATATCTACTCAATCCTGCAGACTGTATGGGCTTCAAAGCGGGAGATGGTGTTGCTCATCAACTGATTAATCGCACTAAGGAACTCGTCGTTTACTTAGAAATTGGCGATCGCACCCCAGGAGATGAAGTAAACTACCCGAATAACGATCTCAAAGGCACTCAATTAGAAGATGGGGCATGGTCTTTTACCCATCAAGATGGTTGTCCCTATTAACTGTAACCCTATTGTCTATTGCTAGAGTGCCTAGCGCGAAGCGCTATATTTATGAACCCATCTATTATCCTTTATCTCATTGCTTGCGTTTTTAGCATTAGTTTAGGACAACTCCTATTTAAACTCGCTGCAAATTTCAGTAATACCCATTCTCCTCAAGGAGTAACACTGATGAGCTATGTCAGTAATCCCTATCTCTGGAGTGCCCTGATTATTTACGGCTCGGCAACCCTATTTTGGATGTGGTTATTACGATTTATTCCTCTCAATCAAGCCTATCCCTTTATGGCATTAGCCTTTGTTATTGTTCCTCTCTTGAGTAGTCTATTTTTAGGGGAAAAAGTTGATGCTCGCTACTTGGTAGGAGTCGCCCTAATTATGTCTGGTTTAATTGTCATAAATTATCAATAAAAGAGGGGAGTTGAATTGAGTTTAAAGCCACAAGTTGCTGTCATTATTCCCTGTTACCGAGTGCGCCAACAGATCGCTTCTGTTTTATCTCAAATTGGCACAGAAGTGGATCGAATTTACCTGGTTGATGATTGTTGCCCAGAAAATACGGGTGAGTTTGTCGAACAAAATAATCAGGATAACCGGATTCAAGTCCTCTATCATCGCCAAAATCAGGGGGTTGGCGGTACAGTGATTACTGGATATAAACAGGCGCTTCTAGACGGAGCGAGCATTTTGATTAAGCTGGATGGGGATGGACAAATGAATCCCCGTTTTATTCCCCAATTGATTGCTTCCCTACTCTCAGGAGAAGCGGATTATACTAAAGGTAATCGCTTTTATCATCCCGAACATCTGCAAGGGATGCCCATGATTCGGGTATTGGGGAATGCGGGTTTATCGTTTTTAACTAAGCTCTCTTCTGGATATTGGGAACTTTTTGATCCAACCAATGGCTATACTGCCATTCATCATACTGTCTTAGAACTTATTCCGCTGCGGAAACTGAGTAAACGATTTTTCTTTGAATCGGATTTACTCTTCCGTCTGAATACCGTGCAAGCGGTGGTGATAGATATTCCCATGCCTTCGCAATATGGAGATGAGCAAAGTAATCTGAAGATTATGAAGATTTTCCTACCCTTTTTATGGGGAAATTGCCATAATTTTATCAAGCGAATTTTCTATAATTATTACTTGAGAAGTTTTTCTATTGCCTCTCTAGAGCTATTACTCGGACTTCCCCTATTACTATTTGGCTTTATCTTCGGTAGTTTCTCTTGGCTGAGAAGCTTTACCACGGGAGAAATAGCAACTTCGGGAACCGTAATGTTAGCAGCTCTCCCGATTATTCTTGGTTTTCAATTGGTGCTATCGTTTATCAATTACGATATTTCGATTACTCCTCGAATTCCCCTGCAACGGAAACTGAGGAAAACCAATACTTGAAGACTATCCCTCTTCTGTCACTCTAAGTCTTGAAACTGGGCTTCGATTGTACTTTTCCCAGAGTGATAGAAGAGGACTATTGCCGAGCGCGAAAGGCTATCATCTTTCTTACTTGAATCTCCGTGTCCTTGCGCCCCTATGTCCCCGCATACCCCAATTTCCACATCTCCTACCCCAGCGATAACCCCCACGATGTCCTTCTCTACTATCATATCCTCCTTGTCCTCCAGGTTCATGAGCAGAACTGATAATAATGTTGTATTGTTCTACCGATAAATGTTGAGGTTGGTAGGTTTGAGCCGTTTGACGACTTAAAGCAGAGACAAACGAGCGTAAATGATTGCGAGAGCCTCGCACTAAATTACCATACACTTGTTGAATGTTTGGTTTTTGAGTTCGATCGATCTTCTCTTCTAGATCGACAATATCCAGTTCTTCAATCTCTGCCCCAACTTTGAGAGCATCGGCTAAAGAGCGATGACCGGTTTTGAGCAGGGAATCGTATAGTTGTTGTAAGTCTGGATTAGTAAAAACACCTGGGTTGTTATTGGCGATCGGATCGTGGAGTCCGTAACGGTTGAGCAGTCTGAGAACAGCATTCATATGACGAGTCTCGCTTTGGGCGATATTGTCAAAAATGGAGAGTTGCCAACGGGTATATAAAGACAGATAGATATCGTGTGCCAATTTTTCCTCTTCTCGCATATACAGTAATCCTTCTGCTTCTGAGGATTTTAGAGGGTCCGCGGCTAAACGAGGGTTTGAATACATCATTGGCTTCACTTCTGATGGAGTTTATAGGGGATTGAGGCTAGATAGGAGATTGCTACTCTTATATAGCTCAATCGCTATCTAAGAGTATAACTAAATAAAGTGAAATTGGATAGGGTGAACAAAGAAAATCCAGAGTGCTGCGATCGCCACTTTTACTAAGCTAGCGATCTTTGATCGAGATGAATAGGTAGGCATTGCCCCCTGACTCGCTATATTTCCTGACGTAAAGCTGCAACAGCCTCCAAACTTAATCCAGTTGCTTGTGCAATTTCCTCATCATTCAATTGACCCAATAAATTTCGAGCAATGGCACGTTTTCCTTCTTCAATTCCTTCCTGTCGTCCCAAAGCGATCGCCCCCTGTTGGTCATAAATAAACATTTCCCGACGTTCTAACGCTTCTAATTCCTCTGGCATTAAACCCGCTTCATTGGCAATCTCAAAGGCTTGATGCAATTCTGGAATCTCATTGAGGGATTCTGGAATAGACGTAAGCGATCGCGCAAATTTCATAAAGTAAATCCATTTATCTGCTAAAGTTTCAAGCTGATTTAAGTCTTTAGTAAACTTGGGTAATTCCACAAAGACTAACTCCAAATCATTATCAGGGTAGTGCCATCCTTCTGATTTCTCTCGATAAACAAAGTGAGAAATGAGCCGATTGCGTTCGGGAAACATCTCAAAATCAGTAATAGTCAAAGCAATCACCGGTTTGAGCATTCGATATCCTTGCCCTTTTTGCAGTTGAAAGGTATAAGCTTTGGCTGCATTAAATAAAACCCGCTTCCCAAAAGACTGAACATTTAAGACCTGCATTTCAATAATTACGAGAGTCCCATCATTGAGAGTCGCTCTGACCTCCAGATAAGTATCTTTTAACCCTTCAAGTTGAGGCGGTAAATTGGGATTGATAATTTCTAGATCTTTGATGGTAGAATGTCCTTCATAGACCAAAGCATTTAGAAAACTGATTAAAATATTTTTGCTTTGAATTGAGCCAAATATTTTCTTAAAAGCATAGTCGGTTTTGGGGTTAATAAATTCCATAGCAATCGTACCTGAGCGTTTTGTCAAGTCCTAAATATAGTCTAGTCGAGTAGGGTAGGCAATGCCGACTCTTTCGATCTAATTTAAGCAATATCACTCAATTTCTCAGTTTTCCTATTCTACGAAGAAAATATCTTAATAGATACAAGAAATAGAGAGGAGTCAGCCAGTGCTGACTCCTCTCTACAATGAAATTGTTTCGGTTAGGGATGATGGCATTCATCAATGAATGCGATCGGAGATTACATTAAGCCAAGTTGAGAAAGGATACCTTGACCGGTCATGAACTCCGTAGCTAAACCGATGATAATCCCTAGCATTGCGAGGCGGCCGTTCCAAGTTTCGGCGAAGGCAGTGAAACCCAGTTTATTGTCTTGCTTTTCCATTTTTCAGAACTCCGGTGAGATTTCAAGTATCTGTAACTAAACTTAACACAAGAAATTGAAGTTGACAACATTTGTTAATGTTGCCTGACAGAATTGCTCGGCAAAAGGCAAGGAGCAGTAGGAGTGCAAAATTTTTCGCCCCTACTTGTCGCTTTTCCCCATCCCCCATTTCCTAGGGCGTAGTGCCATATATCCAATTGCGGATTAACCCATTCACCTGAGTGGGAACTTCATCATGGGGGCAATGCCCCGCTTCGAGGAAATGTTCTGTTAGATCGGGATAATATTGATGGAATTTGGGACTTCTTTCTCTGGCCTTCATCCAGGGATCAGCTTCTCCCCAGAGAACTAAGAGGGGACAGGTGAGTTGCTGCAAGAGATGATCGACTTTTGCGCCAGGAGGAGTTTTGAAGACGGCGGCAAAAACGTCAGGAGCCCCAACATCACAGGAGGGGCGATAAATTTCTTCTACCAGTTGGTCAGTGACGGCGGTTTTATCCAGATAGACCTTGAGGAGGGTTTTACGGATAGTGGCGCGACGACGAGCATATTGAAACAGCCAAAAGTTAATCCCTGGTTGCAGAAATAGCCAGCGCGTTATTTTACCGATAGTGGCTTTGATGGGGTTGGGTGGGGTCTTGGGTTCACTATCAGAAAAAGGGCCAGCACTGTTGATGAGGACTAAACCGACGGCTGACTGGGGATATTGAGCGGCGACACAGAGGGAGGCGTAACCACCAAGGGAATTTCCAGCTAAAATTGCAGGCTGACCTATGACTTGGGTAATAAAGTCATGGAGTTGATCGCGCCAGAGGTCTCCACTATAGGTTAATTTGGGTTTACTCGATCGCCCAAATCCGAGCAAATCAATTGCCCAAACCTGAAAATCTTCCTGAAGTTCAGCAATATTTTTCCGCCAGTGATCGGTAGATGCCCCAAACCCATGAACTAGGAGTAAAGGGGGGCGTTGGGAATGGGGTTGTCCAGCTTGGGTGTAGTAAATGGAGTGGCCGCGCCAATTCCAATATTGGCCGGTTAGATCGGATGGACTGTTTGATGAAACGGTGACTTGCATGGATTGAGTCGGGAAATGATTAAGAAATGTTAATTATTGTAATGTAGCGTTATAGGACTAGGACAGGGTCTATTGCCTTTTGCCTATGACTTGAGACAATAATCTAACGGTTCTCACCCACTCATTCAGTGCGATCGCTCAAAGACTCAGAATTGTGGCTAATGATGTCAGCTAATTTCAATAGATATCGAGTATTATACCCCAATCCATCAATTAATCTGATGAGGGGTCTGATCTCCTTCCGGATCGGATCAAAATCAGAGAGTATATAGAAATGGTAGATGCACCCTGATGAACTCCTCCAGTTGGGGACAACTGGGGGATTACTTTCTTTAAGCTTTCCCACAAACCAGAGTATCCTAGACAAGGTAAATCCTGATTATCTTGTCTTTAAGATCATGCCCCTGGCTTTAGCGCTCCCTCCTCCCCTTCAAGCTGGAGATCAATTAACGGTTATTGCTCCTAGCGGCCCGTTGCAAGAACGGCAGCGTTTTCAAGCTGGACTGGAGCTATGGAAACAACAGGGATATCAGGTCAAGGTGGATGAAAGAATTTATGACCAATGGGGATATTTAGCCGGAAAAGATGGCGATCGCCGCGCTCAACTCCTTGACGCTCTCCACGATCCTCAGTGTCGCGGTATTCTATGTGTTCGCGGAGGCTATGGAACGACTCGCTTATTAGAACCCTGGATCGAGAATCTCCCTTGGAAGCAGTACCCCAAATGGTTAATTGGATTTTCTGATATTACTGGGTTGTTATGGAGCCAATTTTACCAAGGAGTGGGCGGAGGTATTCATGCGCCTGTACTGACCACCCTCTCCCAGGAACCCTCATGGTCTTTAGAGCGTTTATGGGCTGCTGTTCGTGGAGAACCCTTAGCTGCTCTTCAAGGTAAAGGATGGGGAGGCGATCGCACAGAAGGAATTTTACTGCCGGGTAATTTAACTGTAGCCACCCATCTGCTGGGTACACCTCTACAACCTGATGTTCAGGGAGTGATTTTAGCCTGGGAAGATGTGGGAGAAATGCCCTATCGCATAGATCGGATGCTCACTCAGTGGCGCATGAGCGGACTTTTAAGCCAAGTTCGAGGCATGGCATTAGGTCGGTTTAGTCAATGCGAACCTCCCCAAGGACGACTGAGTTTAACTATAGAAGAGGTTTTAGGCGATCGCCTCTCAGACTTAGGTATTCCGATCGTTTCTGACTTACCCTTTGGTCATGACGGTGAAAATGGAGCCTTACCGGTTGGCGCTTCAGTGTATTTAGATGCAGAAACAGGAAGGCTGGCGTTTATCTAACATCATGTGGGTTGAGCGATCGTTTTCGATCAAGAAAATTAACCTTTAAGCCCAAGCTAAACTGGTTTTGAGGTTTGTGATAAATCCTATATCTGTAAAGCCATGACTCAACTATATCCCTATCCCAAGCAGCAATCTCTACCCACTATGTATGATTTACCCAGCGAAGACCCGGAGGAACCTGGATTGCCTGATGAATTTCACGATTACCAACCAGATTTATTAACTCAAACTTGTCAATCTCCCCGCTATTCTCAGGAAGACTATGTTATCGCCAGCGATCTCAACCTTTACTACGATAGTGACCATACCCTATGGTATAAACGCCCCGATTGGTTTGTAGTTTTGGGAGCCAAGCGTAGTCGCAACCAACAAGAGTTACGCCTGAGTTATGTGATCTGGCAAGAAGAAGTCAGTCCGTTTCTGGTCATTGAGTTAGCATCTCCAGGCACTGAAGATGAAGACTTAGGACGCACAGAACGCAAAGAGAAAAAGCCACCGACGAAATGGGAAGTATACGAACAAATTTTACAAATTCCCTATTATGTGATTTACGATCGCTATCAGAATCAGTTGCGGGTCTTTGTCCTTAACTCTGGAAGATACGAAAGACTAGAATTATCACAAGGAAAAGTCTGGTTAGAACAATTGGGCCTAGGATTAAGGTTATGGCAAGGGGTGTACGAGGGAGTAGAAGGGCGATGGTTACGTTTCTACGATCGAGATGGGGAGTGGATACCGACACCGAGTGAGCGAGCTAACCGAGAACAGCAACGAGCTAACCGAGAACAGCAACGAGCTAACCGAGAACAGCAACGAGCTAACCGAGAACAGCAACGAGCTAACCGAGAACAGCAACGAGCCGAGGAAGCAGAGCTAGAGTTGCAAAGATTACGTGATAAACTTCAACAACTCAATATCGATCCTGATTCAGTGTAAAAGATCTGTGACCGTTACTGAGGATAAAAGACGACTGCTCGCTTTAACCAATCTGTCTGTTTAGGATTGACATCGGCTGGGGGATAGGCGATCGCCTCCACCAGAAGCCGCTTCGGAGCGATTCCCTGCTGAATTAGTACTTTTTGCACGGCTTCCGCCCGTTGACGACTCAAAGTTTGCCCTTTTTCTTCCTCCTGATTGGGACTAATATGGCCGACAATCTTAATCTGTAATTCTGGATAGCGTTTTAACAGCGTTACCAACGGAATAATTTTGACTCGGATATCTGCCGTCGGCAACTCAGCGGAATTCACAGTGAAATAAATCCGAATCGGAATTTCTGGGGGCTGGACTTGCACCGTATTGGTTACCGCTTTAACTCCAGGAATTTCAGTAAAGGCTTGGGTAATGCGAGTGGCATCGGCGGCTTGAATCACTGTTCCTTTTACCGTAACTTCCCCATTGGCATACTCAGCAGAAATCGAAATGCTATCTAAACGATCCAAACTTGCCTCGACTCTGGTGACTTCCGCCTGAATTTTTTCCGCAGTCGGAGGCGCAGCAATAATTTCGACTTGATTATCCAGGGCTAAATTGGGGGCATTTTCCTGCATCACCTCTTCCACCGTTTGCTGTAAACTCGGATCGGGCAATTGTCCCGTTAACATCACCCCATCCCCTTTCACTTGTGCATCTAACCGATAGGGCGATAGGGCGGGTGAATTGGCCAAAACTGCGGTCAGTTCGCGACTTAAGCGGGTTTCTCGGACAGAGCGATAGACCAACCAACCGAGAGGCAAAAAGGCGATCGCCACAACTGCCGCAATAACCACCAACCATACCTTGGAAATCCCCCCAGAGCGCAGACGTTCCACTTTTTCCTTAAAGACTAACGTAGCGGGTAAAGCAGGGGCGGGTTGACGTTCTCCAGCCTCACCTTTATCCACAATTAACGCTTCAATCTGCGGACTCAGCAGTGCCATTAATTCCTCTGGTGTCTGTTGCTCTGGGGGTTCAGTCGCTGGAGGTAATTGGGCTAGAGCTGATTCGAGCTTTTCAGCCACTAACGCATCTAACTGGCTCTGAATCTTTTGTTCAACCAATCCTTCTAACTGAGCTAAAAGAACGGACTGCAATTGTTGCATATCCGGACTTTCGGGTAGTTTTATCTGTCCAATTAATTCCCCTTGAACTTGCTCCACCCGTTGCACAATGAAGCTCTCTAAAGTGGGCTGTAAACTTTTAACCAGTTCAGAAGAATCGGGAAGGGGTTGGTTTTGCACATACTTCGATAAATGCTCAGATAATTGGCTCTTCACTTGAGCCGCAATTTCCGGTTGCAGATCTTCCACCGAAGGCAACGCGGGCTGTTCCTTGGGAGTAAGCAAAGTGACGAACTCTTCCCGCGACTCTTGAAATCGTTGCGTCATCCAATCAATCAATTGCTGTTGTAATTGGGTTTCTAGGAGTTCCTGTTGCTTTTCTAAATAGGGTTTGAGGGCACGTTTAAGTTGTTTTTGTAACGGCGGCACTAATTGTGGTAAAATTAAATGCACGACTTCTTCTGAGTGAGTTTGGATATACTCCATTAAATCGGTTCGTAGGAACTGCTCAAACTTCTGGCTAGTTTTTTTATCCGACTCTTTCCGAGACTCTTCTAGGCGCTCCTCAACTCCTCGCAGCAGTTCATCCAGCAGCCGATCCCAAGTTGCTGGAGAGAGCATCCCCTGATTGGATTTCGGCAGTAGGGGAATCATCGTTTCGGCAATTTCCTGTTTGTTTTCCTTAATCGTGCGCGTTAAGGCTGGATCTAGCCATTGCATTAGGGCAGTCGGCGATCGCATTAAATACCGCTTCACCTCCTCTCCCACTAACGGTACTAAAACCTGCGTTAACTCTTCCAAATCTGGCTGTTGGTTCTGCAAACTCGCCAATTCTTGCTTCAGCTCTTTTAATTTATTGAGTTCTTTTTGAGACTCATTGCTTTCCGGAGGAATGAGTAAATTACGCAGTTGTGTTAAAGGATCTTCCTCAATCGTCTCTTCCGTTTGTGGTTTCCTCAAATCCTCTGCCATTGCCCTTATCCTTAAATTATTAATCTTTTCTACAGATTCTTTGCGATTCTTTACAATTGCGTCTTAGGTCATTTTTCATCCTTAACACTCATCAGATAAGGTTTCCAGGACTTCTCGTCCCCCTAAATTATGCGATTTTTACACTTTATTCATACAAAAAGTTCATGAAAAGAAATATTTTGTGATTTGAAATACGAAACTCTACGATCGATCTCCCTAACATACTAGCTAATTCACGGCGGAGCAGACCCAGATCAATTCTTACCTAAATTAAAGAGGCTGTTTTGTATGACAACCGTCCCCTCTACTGAAACGCTCAATAAATTTGAACGCTTTAAAGCTGAAAAAGACGGTTTAGCCGTCAAAGAACAACTCAAACAATTCGCTCAAATGGGCTGGGAATCTATAGATGAAACGGACCGAGACCAGCGGCTCAAATGGCTAGGAATCTTCTTCCGACCCGTTACTCCAGGAAAATTCATGCTTCGGATGCGGATGCCCAACGGTATCCTCACCTCCAAGCAAATGCGGGTGTTAGCGGAAACAACCGAAAACTATGGAGAAGATGGCAATGCTGATATTACCACAAGGCAAAACTTGCAACTGCGGGGCATTCGCCTAGAAGATATACCGCAAATCTTCGACCGATTTCAGGAAGTCGGCTTAACTTCCATGCAATCGGGAATGGACAATGTGCGTAATATTACTGGTTCTCCCGTCGCTGGTATTGACAGTGCCGAACTGATTGATACACGCCCATTGGTGCAGGCGACCCAAGACATGATTACCAACTCCGGTCAAGGCAACCCTGAATTTACTAACTTACCGAGAAAATTCAACATTGCGATCGCCGGCAGCCGAGATAATTCTGTTCACGCAGAAATCAATGACATCGCCTATGTTCCGGCCTACCGCAACGGCATTCTGGGCTTCAACATTCTCGTCGGTGGCTTCTTCTCCGGCAAACGGTGCGAAGCTGCCATTCCCCTAGACGTTTGGATAGAACCAAGTGAGTGCGTAGCCCTCAGCCGCGCCATTCTCCTCGTCTACCGAGACCACGGTCTACGAGCTAACCGGCAAAAATCCAGACTCATGTGGCTGATTGACGAATGGGGACTCGAACGATTCCGAGCCACCGTTGAACAACAACTCGGTAAACGCCTCCCTGAAGCCGCGCCCAAAGACGAATTTGACTGGGACAAGCGAGACCATATTGGCATTCACAAGCAAAAACAACCTGGCTTCAATTACGCTGGATTGCACATCCCCGTTGGTCGCCTATACCCACCCGACCTGTTTGAGCTGGCGCGCCTAGGCGAAGTCTACGGCGATGGGGAAATTCGGCTCACCATCGAGCAGAATGCAATTATTGCCAACATTCCTGACTCGCGTCTAGAAGCATTCCTGGCTGAACCCCTCTTGCAGAAATTCAGCATTAATCCTGACTCCCTCTCTCGCGCCCTCGTCTCCTGTACCGGGGCCCAATTCTGCAAATTTGCCCTCATTGAAACCAAAAATCGGGCAAGCACGATGATGGCAGAACTCAGTCAGGAATTAACCCTCGAAAAACCGGTTCGCATCCATTGGACCGGATGCCCCAACTCTTGCGGGCAACCCCAAGTGGCCGACATTGGCTTAATGGGAACCAAAACCCGCAAAAATGGGAAAACCGTAGAAGCGGTCGATATCTTTATGGGGGGCAAAGTGGGGAAAGAAGCTCAACTCGGCCAAAAGGTGATAAAAGCCATTCCGTGTGAAGACCTGAAATCTGTGTTACGCAACCTGCTGATTGAGCAGTTTGGGGCCCAACCCAAAGCCGGCTATGTAGCTCCGACCCCAGACATGAACGGTAATGGAGCTAAATTGCCTGTCATAGAACCCTTGGCTACCCCTGTGGGAACGGTGCAATTAGCCAAAACGGGTAAAACTTTCCTCTGTTATAAAGGCGAGTCAATCTTGGAAGCAGCAGAACGGGAAGGCCTTGACCTAGAGTCGAGTTGCCGTTCCGGAACTTGTGGAACCTGTCAACAGCAGTTGGTTTCTGGAGAAGTTCGCTATCTCCAAGACCCCCAAGCCTTGGGCGAACAGCAGGGAGCCATTCTGACCTGTATCGCTCATCCGGTTGGAGAGATTGTTCTAGATGCTTAAGGACAGATAGAACAAAAAAACTGGGGAGTGCCCCCAGTCCAAATATCTAATCATCTTAATTAAGGAGTATCGCAAAAATGTCTGAACCTAACAATCCCCTCTCTCCTGTAGAGTCCGTACTTCTGAAAAGCTTGAGTTTAATCGGAGTTGTTGTCTTTGCCGGAGTTATGGTAGGTCGCTGGAATCATCTGGTAACCCAAGTGGCTTTAGCCGAAACAGAAGTTGCAGAAGTGGTTACGCCTGAACCTGAAGTGACTGCTACACCTGAAGTAGAAGAGGTCATTGTGGCTAGTGCAAGTACTACGGGAGTTAAAACTTCTGTGGTGATGACCGAAACTGTAGAAACGGAAGTTGTTGAAGACGTAGCAGAAACCCTAGAAGTGGAGATGGATGAAGCCACGGTCAGTGAATTACGCTCAGAGCTTTATGAACAAATTGATAGCAATTGGCAAACTTCGCCGACGTTCTCTGAGAGTTTAGTGTATCAGGTGGAGGTCAACGAAGAAGGAGCGATCGCCAATTACATCCCCCTTAACTCTGTCGCCTCCGACCACCTCAACGAAACTCCCCTCGGAAACTTACTGCAAGCCAAAGACTCCTCCCCTTCTGCCCCCTTCCTCGTCGTCATGGCTCCTAGTGGTGTCCTTGAAGTCAGTTCCTGGACGGGGAGCGCTTCGCGCTAGGGAATAGGAAAAATCTGGTTTTACCTATTACCCATTACCTATTACCCATTACCTAATCAACCGTCATGCTCAAAGAAATGTGGTCATTCCAGGGCAGATACAAAATTCTGCATATGACCTGGTTCGCCTTCTTCCTCTCCTTCGTTGTTTGGTTTAACCTCGCCCCTCTAGCCACAGCCGTTAAAGAGGATTTCGGTTTAGAAGTCGGTCAAATTCGGACAATTGCTATCTGTAACGTAGCCCTTACCGTTCCTGCCCGGATTATTATTGGGATGCTTCTGGACAAATATGGGCCCAGAATCACCTACTCTGTTCTTTTGGTCTATGCCGCCATTCCCTGTATCGCCTTCGCCAGCGCCCAAAACTTTAGCCAACTGGTGATTAGCCGACTTGCCCTCAGTATCGTCGGTGCAGGATTTGTCATTGGTATTCGCATGGTTGCGGAATGGTTCCCTCCCAAAGAAATTGGTCTAGCTGAAGGTATCTATGGAGGATGGGGAAACTTTGGTTCTGCTGCCTCTGCCTTTACCCTCCCTACTATTGCCGCGATTCTTACCTTTGGAGCCGGTAGCATCATTAACTGGCGGCTTGCCATTGCTGGAACTGGAATTATCGCCGCACTCTACGGTATTCTTTACTTCTTTAACGTCCAAGATACTCCTCCTGGCAAAGTCTATCAAAAGCCCAAAAAAGCAACCGGTCTAGAAGTTACCACGCCAAAAGACTTCTGGTTCCTGATGCTCATGAATATTCCCCTCTCTGGTATTCTTGCTGTTCTCGCTTGGCGCTTAAGTAAAGTCGGATTTCTGAATACTCCGCAACTCTATATGGTTTGGGGGGGGTTACTCTGCCTCTATCTGTTCCAAGCCTATAACTGTTGGGATGTGAACAAAGAACTGATGCTGGGCAAAAAGCGCTATCCGGCTGAAGACCGCTATGAATTTTCCCAAGTTGCCCTCTTAGAACTCACCTATATTGTTAACTTCGGTTCTGAACTTGCGGTTGTTTCCATGCTTCCCGCCTTCTTTGAAGGAACCTTTGGCCTGAGTAAACAAGCTGCCGGGATGATTGCTGCCAGCTATGCCTTCATGAACTTAATGTCCCGTCCTGGCGGTGGCTTAATCTCCGATCGCCTCGGAAGTCGTAAAATGACCATGGCCGTATTAACCGGATGTATGGGTATTGGCTATCTGATGATGGGTCGCGTTACTGGAGGTTGGTTTTTGCCCCTGGCTGTACTCCTCACCATGGCTTGCTCTTTCTTTGTCCAAGCTGGAGAAGGATCTACCTTCGCCATGGTTCCCCTGATTAAACGCCGCATCACCGGACAAATTGCAGGTAACGTCGGAGCCTACGGTAACGTTGGAGCCGTTGCTTACCTCACCCTCTTTAGCTTGCTCCCTTCTGGAGATGTGGGTAACCGAGTCTTCTTTGAAGTTCTAGGCGTTGCATCTCTGATTGTTGCCTTCCTTTGCGGCTTCTTCCTCAAAGAACCCAAAGGCTCATTTGCCGACCATCATGAAGGGGAAATAGACGCTACCACGGTGGCTCATGTAGACTCTCCCGTAACTGCTGCTGAATAGGCAAGAGAGAAAACACGGGGAGGCGGGGACGCGGAGACACGGAGAACTGAAGAACTCTCCTATTATTTTCCCCATCTCCCCACTCCCCCTATCCTGACAAGTGAATGATTTTCATGATTGTGCATCCATAGACCCTCAGAGCGCCCTAAATTTCATAGAGTCATCTCATTCTCTGTGTCCCCGTGTCCCCGTTTCTCCGTGTCTTCCTGACTCGAATCTTAAAATCATTCCCTTGAAAGATCCCCCCATCCCCCACTAAACTGCCATGGTACACAAAACCCTTTGTCCTTATTGTGGAGTCGGTTGTGGCTTAGATGCCTCCCCTCCTGCTGTCCCTGGTAAAGCGACCAACCGAGACAAAGATGGGTTACCTATCTGGAAGATAATGGGCGATAAAACTCACCCGTCCAGTTTGGGAAAAGTTTGTGTGAAAGGAGCGACAATAAGTGAATCTTTAGAGAAAAATCGCCTCAAAACCCCAATGATGCGCGATTCATTGGATGAGCCATTTCGTAAAGTAACTTGGGATGAAGCGCTCAACCGTATTGTGGGCAAAATTAAGACGACTCGGTTAGTCCAAGGGCCTAATGCGATTTGTATGTATGGGTCCGGACAGTTTCAAACGGAAGATTATTATATTGCCCAAAAATTGCTTAAAGGTTTCCTGAGAACCAATAATTTTGATGCCAATTCTCGCTTGTGCATGTCTTCGGCAGTGTCCGGATATATTCAAAGCTTGGGTTCTGACGGGCCACCCTGTTGTTATGATGACTTGGAATTAACCGACTGTGCGTTTCTCATTGGTACGAATACGGCAGAATGTCACCCGATTATTTTTAATCGCTTGCGGGTTTATCACAAGAAAAATAAGCAGGTAAAACTGATTGTTGTCGACCCGCGCAAGACCCAAACCGCAGAAGCGGCGGACCTACATTTGGCGATTCGGCCGGGTACGGATATTGATTTAATGAATGGAATTGCCCATTTATTACACAAGTGGGGATTGATTGACTCCCTGTTTATCGATGAACAAACCACTGGATTTGTCGACTATGTAAAGGTTATCCAATCTTATCCCCCGGAATTAGTGGCGCAAAATTGCGGAATTTCAGTGGAAGATTTGGAACTGGCAGCTCGCTGGTGGGGAGAGTCGAAGCGGGTACTCTCTCTGTGGTCGATGGGGTTAAATCAGTCTTCGGAAGGCACAGCAAAGAATCGAACGCTGATTAATCTGCATTTGATGACGGGGAATATTGGTAAGCCAGGAGCTGGCCCTTTTTCGCTCACTGGGCAACCGAATGCGATGGGAGGCCGGGAAGCGGGAGGACTCGCCCATATTTTACCGGGCTATCGGTTGGTCAAAAATAGAGAGCATCGTCGAGAAGTGGAACAGCTTTGGGGATTAACGCCAGGAAGTATTAATTCTGAACCGGGGTTGTCTGCTTGGGAGATGATTCAAGGGTTGGAACAAGGCTGGGTAGGGGTTTTGTGGATTGCAGCAACGAATCCGGCGGTCAGTATGCCAGATTTGGAGCGGACAAAAGCGGCTTTGTTGCGATCGCCATTTACTATCTGCCAGGATGCCTATTATCCCACAGAAACGGCCGAATATGCCCATGTTTTGCTCCCTGCGGCTCAGTGGAGCGAGAAAACCGGAACCATGACTAACTCGGAGCGCCGCGTCACCCTCTGTCCAGCGTTTCGACCAGCTCCGGGTTCTGCACGTCCCGACTGGGAAATCTTTGCCGAAGTGGGACGCAGATTAGGGTATGAGCAGCCGTTTACTTTTGCGGACTCGGAAGCGGTGCGTAATGAATTTCTCCAGCTTACGGCTAATCGACCCTGCGAGCAACGGGGGATTACTTACAAGCGCCTGCGGGAAGAGGGGCCCCTCCAATGGCCCTGTATCGATGAGGGAAAACCACAGGCACGCATGTATACGGATTTACGCTTTAACACCCCTGATGGTCGGGCGCGGTTTGCGGCATTCCATTCGCGGGGCTTGGCAGAACCGCCGGATGGTGAGTATCCCTTTGTACTAACGGTAGGCCGGCTCTATGGTCATTGGCATACCTTAACTCGAACCGGTCGAATTGATAAGATTCAGAAGATGCATCCAGAAGCAGTGATTGAGGTACATCCCTATGATGCTGAGAAATTAGGGATTACAGAAGGGATGATGGTTGAAGTGCGATCGCGGCGCGGATGGTGTCGTTTTCCGGCTAAAATAACCCAGAATATTACTAAAGGAACCGTATTTGCACCGATGCATTGGGGAGCCATGTGGGGCGATCGCACAGAAGCCAATATGTTAACCCATCCGGAAGCCTGCCCCAGTTCGGGACAACCGGAACTCAAAGCTTGTGCCGTTCGCTTAATCCCCGTCACTGCTGAAGCGTCACTTATCAATCATGAACAATTACCTCTTGAGATGTCAGAGTTAAGCATTTCTCCATCCTGAGATCCATTGATAATAAATCGATCTCAAAATCCTGGAGAGATTTCTGGTAATTGCTCCAGTTCGAGTTGAGTGACTAAACTCAGGGGCATGGGTTCTTGGCTAATCGATTGGATATAAGCGGGAGTTAAATAAGGTTTATAGTCTAGATTTTCAGCCACATAAGTTTGGAAAAAGGCTAAGGTTAAGGCTAGGGTATAGCGACGGGCTAAATCGGGATCTTCGCCAATCACCAAGCTGGGTAACGGGAGATCGTCTTCCCCCGGTTGTAAGGTAGAAAAATGAGTTCCTCCTTCCTGTAAGACTAAATATTTTTCTGATGTATTCGTTAACCAAACAAAGGGTAAAATCTGTTCGGGAAAAGATAGGGCAACCGTATCTTTACTCCCGGCAACAATCATCACGGGAATTTGAATATCATCGAGACTCGATTCTCCTAAAACCCGACTGCTAATGGGATTAATGGCAATTACGGACTGAATGCGGGAGTCCTGGAGGTTCAGGGAGCGATCGCCCTCTCCTAACTCTAAAGCGCGACATTGGAGCAACAGAGAAACGTTCCACGACGGACTATTGGGATTACAATCTGCTTCTAACTGTTCAAAATTAATCTTAGCTCCAGCCAACGCCAACACGGTATAACCGCCAAATGATTGCCCGATCGCCCCTACGCGATCTACATTAATCCGTCCTTCCAGAGCGCCACCCGGTTGGGTTTGGCGGCTGAGTTCATCAAGCATAAAGATAATATCTAAAGGACGGTTGATAAACTCGCTCGGTTCAGCCACTTCATTCGCTTTTCCTTCGAGCATCGCTTCCCGTTGGCGATCGCTACTTTCCAAATGCTCAGGAACCACCACCGCAAACCCTCTAGACGCTAAATGAGTGGCTAAATACACAAAACTTTCTCGATTCGAGCCTAAACCATGGGAAATAACAACTAAAGGAGCGGGTTGATCGGAACGGTTAGGAACATAAAGATCGACCGGATAAGCTCGATTTCGCTCCCGATCTCGGAGGGTAAACGAGCGTTTTTCCCAGCGAAAATAGCCCACATCATCTAAATCAGGCAGTTCAGAAATGGGAATTTCTCCTTTCGGAACTGAAAAAGGAAATGCCGAATTCCATTGAATTCCCTCGGGTACTTTTGCCAGTTGAGATTGAAACGAAACCTCGATCGCCGATTGTTGAGCCACCACCTGATTCGCTTCATTGGTTTGCTGCACTAAGGTATACAAATTCAAGGCAATATCGAGAGCCGATTCTAAATCAATCCGTAATCCTTGAGTGGGAAATTTCCGTAAAATATTCAGCAATGTCATCCCATCCGGTTCAGCCGCAGCTAAAATCAAAGCTGCTCGAATAGCATAAAATCCCTGTTGTCGTCCTCCCGTTTTCACCACTCGCCCCAAGCGCTCTAATAACACTTCTCCTTGAGGAGAATAGAGAAATTGAGAAATCCCTAAAGGAGTCACATCAATCGGCTGCTGGAGAATCTCCCTAAACTGGTTAAGTTGATCCTCATTCAGATAGCGAGTATAAGCAGATAATTTAGGGCTAATTTTTCCTTCATTAACAAAGTTTTCTAAGTCCCGCACAGGAATAGAGCGCTCAACTAAAGAAAAAGAAACATAGACTTGTTCGGCTGCCCAAACCGGTTCTAGGGGAAGGGGAGAACAAACCAGCATTGCCACTCCCATCAGCCACTGCCATCGAAAATATTGTTGTAAGACCATCGATCTCACCTCTCACACCATCTCTATGTTAGCTCAGGTGAATGGGTAATGGGTAATAGAGAATCAGGAATCGGGAATCGGGAAAACTGGATTTTACGCTGGTCTTACCGCATCAATCTTCAGTCAGAAACTCTTCCGGATCAAGCAGGGATAATCTGTATAGGGAAACGACATAAAGCCATTCCAGCGGATTAGGAAAATCTATGAACTTGACCCCGACTCAACCCCTCTCAGTCTGGATTCAACAGTGCTGGGTTCATTATACCTTAGATTCTCCAGAAGAACGGTGTCCAAATGTACCTGAATTACCGGGTTTATATGGTTTGGTTGCTGAAAGTCAAGATGGGGAAAACTGGATTTTACTTCATATTGGTAAAACTCAAGTCAATTTGCGCGAATCTTGGTGTTATTACCGTCAATTACCAATGGTTAAAATTATGCATCAGTTATCCCTAAATGTGAGTTTAGCCGTATGGGCCTTTCCTGTCGATTCTCTACCTGGATTATCTTTAGAACACTTATCGAACTGGGAACACGCGTTAGTCGAATCTTTAGAGCCGATGCTCACCAAAACACCAGCCGTCTTACAAATTGCGGTAAAGTGAATAGGGATACAATGGCATAAAATAGCTAAGGTGTGGATAATGCAAGTTTCCCAGTTGTATATTTACCTGATTAAGTCTTGTGGGGCGATCGCCTGCCCAAATATTAGAGTAACCCCAAATGGGTTAGCTGGCGATCGTCAAATGATGCTCGTCAACCCACAAGGTCAATTTATGACCCAACGGGACTATCCACAAATGACCAAAGTCCAGGTAAATTTGACGGCTGAGACCCTCACCCTAAAATACGAGAATTTTGACCCTTTCGTGCTTCAACCCACCTTAGAGGGCAAGCTACACCCCGTTCAAGTATGGCGAACCCAGACCCTTGCTATTGACCAAGGAGATGCCGTTGCCGAATGGTTTCAAAGAGTCCTGAAATTAGACCATCCCTGTCGTCTTGTCCATCAATCTCCCCACCATCCCCGCGCCGTTGATTCCAAGTATGCCATCACGGAAAATGATACGGTCAGTTTTGCCGATGGCTATCCCATCCTGTTAACGAATACCGCATCTTTAGAAGACCTCAACCGCCGACTGAGCCAAACCTATCCCCAAAATCCCCCCCAATTCCCCATGAACCGTTTCCGTCCCAACATCGTCATTGAAAGCAACGAACCGTTTGGGGAAGATCGCTGGCAAACCGTAACCATTGGCCCAGTAGAATTAGAATTAGTAAAACCCTGCTCCCGGTGCATCATTATCACCACCAATCAAACGACGGGAGAGCGCAACCCCCAGCGCGAACCCCTCAAAACCCTAGCCACCTTTCGCCAACAACCTGGAGGTCTAATGTTTGGTTACAACGTCATTCCCAAAACTCTAGGTGAGATCCAAGTGGGAAGCCAGATGCGATTAAAAATTAAAAATTAATCTGGAAGAAACAAGAGTCAATGACTATCTGCGATAGTCTATAGCGCTGTATCCAATTAAATCTTTTCAGAAGTAGCAGATTTTCCAGGAAACAAACTAGAAATTTTTATTTATGCCACTATTATCAACATTGTTTAAATGCAATATATTGGAGGAAATCCCGTAGTTTTCAGGGGACTTTTTCAATGGGGTACCTCAAAATCTCAGATAGGGACGTAGCTCTTTGGCTAAGGCTTCACTGCGGATAATCGAAAAATGGTCTCCAGCAATTTTGTGGATATTGATGCCACCGGCAGCTAGGGAACTCCAACCTTGAATCTGTTTTTGAGCTAATTCTTCTGATTTTCCGTCGGCATAGAAGAGGGTAATCTGACCCAAGTAAGGCTGGGGTACATAGCCATGCATAGCTTCAATGTTGGCTTGGAAAACCGCAAATAGCTGCTGCATCTGCTTTAGTCCGATTTCCGGAGGCAAAATCTGAAGTTTTTTGCCTTCGTTAAGGATATAGTTTAACTTCTCCTCCAACTCCAGTTGCCCCATTTTCTCTGCTATCGTTTTCCGTCCGTGCAATCCAGACCAAATTACTCTTGGCTTTACCGACTAATTCTTCCTTTTGATTCCAGTAGCTTGTTTCAGAAAGGATGCAAACCAAGGAACGATTTTCACGGTTCTTAGACTCGTAAACCCCTGTTTGTTTCGCCGACGCTCTTAAAGAATCTCCTTCTAAAATTGGGTGGAACCATTGATATTCTAGCTCTCCAATCAAATTGGACATGGGTAATTTCATTAGATACCCATGCAGTGCTGGATACAAAACTGAGGTTAGAAAAGTTGGCGGTGCCACGAGACGGCCATAATCGCTCTTCCGGGCGTAATCTGGATCGAGCCAGAGGGGATTATCGTCGCTAATCCCATAAGCAAAATGTCTGATGGCTTGCGCTGTAACTTCTGTATTCCAAGGCTCTCGTTCTTGGATGATTTGCCCTGTTAATCCCCGAGATTTTTCTATGAACTCGTGAATTTTCCGATCTATTATTTGACTCATTTCAAGTGTTTGTTTCAGAGATTTATTGCTGATTTTTCCAGTTGACAAGAAAAACTCTTGTTTGAAGGTGTTTTTTTTAACATAAATTGCAGACTGCCACTCTTAGAAATTCCTTAGAATTTCTAAGAGTGGCAGATCGGGGCTATAGTACCAGGGTAAGCTCAACTCAAGGGATCGATCTCTGAAAATTGGATTCCGTCGTTAAGCCAAAATATAGTATGCGTTTGCCCTCCCCGTCCTCCCATTCCCCTAGACAGAATATAAAATCTTGAGTTATTATAAAAAATTGTGAGTTTTTAAGATAGATAAGCCCATGCACGCTCAAGAAATCATCCGCTCTATAGAAGCGGAACAAATGAAACCAGAGATTCCTCTAATCTATGTTGGAGATACAGTAAAAATCGGCGTGAGAATCCGAGAAGGTGGAAAAGAAAGAACCCAGCCCTATGAAGGTGTGGTGATTGCCAAGCGCAATGGTGGCATCAATGAAACCATAACAGTGCGCAAAATATTCCAAGGTGTGGGCGTAGAACGAGTCTTTTTACTCCATTCTCCACGCATCACCAATATTAAAGTGACTCGCCGAGGAAAAGCCCGCCGAGCCAAACTCTATTATTTGCGCGATCGCGTTGGTAAAGCAACTCGTCTCAAACAGCGCTTTGATCGTCCCTTAGATACAAAAATCAAGACTAAGACTAAATAACGGCTTCCCCTTGACACAAATTCCAATTGATGTGTATAATTAGAGGGCTTAGGTTAATCCAAACCAACCAGTGCGCTCTTAGTTCAGTTGGTAGAACGCAGGTCTCCAAAACCTGATGTCGGGGGTTCAAGTCCTCCAGGGCGCGTTATTGTCAATCTTCGATCCCGTAAGACTTTGACCTCCGAAATCAGATTTTGGAAACCTGCGCTCTACCTAAAATCTACCTAAATCCAATCTAACACCCCAATATGGGGTATGGAGTAAATAGGTCATGCAAATAGAGAAAATCTATCCATTAAAGCGTTGCTATAGAATTTCATCAATAAACCAATCACATGACCATCACATAAGCATCACATGACCATCACATAAGAGTTTTCTATAGAATTCATAGAGAAATTCAAGGGGTTCCCTGAGAGAAACTGGCAACCCCTCCCAAAACCCCTAAA
>NZ_JAGHZH010000070.1:0-29679 GCF_017746885.1 Roseofilum sp. SBFL
ACCAGACCACTTTACCTCTTTTAGCGTTCGCGAAGCGACTCCGCAGGAGTCTCGCCAGCTTTCCGTTGAGGTTTTCAGCAAAATACCACCGAAAAAGGTCGCTATAGCGACCTTTGAGCTGCCTTGTCACCCCTTGAGACGTTGGAGTTGTTAGGAGGTGAGGGATGATACAGCAGTTTCCTCTGCTATGCCGTACATAAAGGACTGTTTTTTAAAGATACCTAGAATCGCTCACTCGCTAGATAAGGGCTGTTGTTCAATTCCTCATTCCTCCATTTCTCCACCCAGAGCGCAAAGCGCTGTATCCCTGTTCTGGCATTTTCGGAGATGGCGATCGCTTAACCAAAACTGACGTTTTTTAGTGGAGCTTTCTAAGATCCTTTGAAGTGCCGATCGAGATGGGATTCAAACCGGATAAAATCATTTTCAATATCTGGGTTTTTCATCACATCAAAACAAACAAAGGTCGGCAAAGGCTCCATGTCAAAAAACCTAAAGTTAAGATGCATTGGCCAGAACAAATCATCTACACTTTTGCCTTCAAATAACCACTGATTGGGATCGTTAAAGGCTTCTTTAGGTGCGTTAAACGTCAGGGAAAGCATGTATTTTTTGCCAGTCAACGTTCCACCCGTGCCATATTGCTTGCTGGGGTCTTTACGGGTTCTGCCATCACCGTTGCAGAGGCGACTATCTAGACCACTAGAATACACATAATCCATATATTTTTTGAAACTCCATGTTACCCCCATCCAGTTGACGGGAGTTTGGAGAATAATCGCATCAGCCCATTGGTGTTTGGCGATTTCTTCTTCAATGTCGTAATCATCTTTCATCGTGGTGATTTTGAGAGTATATCCTTTGGCACTCAGAAGAGTTTGGGCTTTTTCAACTAACGCGGCGTTGAGTTTGCCGGGGGAGATGGCATATTCTTCGTGGCCATTGATGATGAAGATATTTGGCATGGTTAAAGTTTCCTGGGGTTATGGTTGATAGGGGCAATCGAATTTATTACAGCCCTTTTAAAGCATCTACAATAGCACTGGGTTCTGCCCGTTTGGTGTAATCGACATCTGCAAAGGTATACACAATTTTGCCATTGGGTTGGACGACATAGGTGGCGGGAATGGGTAATTCAAAATGGTCATTGCCATTATGAGCCGCCACATCAATGCCGAAACTTTGATAAATAGGGAGCAGAGAAGCAGGTAACTTAAAGACCAGCCCAAATTGTCGAGCGATTTGATTATCTATATCACTTAAGACGGGAAATGCTAACTCATTTTTCTCTTGCGTGGTTAAGGAGTTATCTGGAGTTTCCGGAGAAATTGCGACCAGAGTTGCTCCAGTCTCTTGAATACTGGCCAGGGCATTTTGCAATGCCTTGAGTTCTAGGTTGCAGTAGGGACACCAACCGCCCCGATAGAATGCTATGACCACAGGGCCTTTCGTCAAAAGTTCTTTAACATTCACAGGTTGCCCTGTAGCCTTTGGCAAAGTGAAGTCCGGAATGGTATCGCCTACCTTGAGAGTTTGCTCGAGAATGCCGGAGTCCCCTAAGTCAGTGGTAGCCTGCTGCATTACATTCTGTGTTTCTTGGGGAACATTACTGCGAAATTGTTGCTTGTGAGCGTTTAAGTCGTTTGCGAGGGTCATTTTAAATTCTCCAACGAGTATTAAGTGTTCGTTTACGCATTAAACCGTGAGGCATTTTCGGCTTGGGAAGCTGCTTCATCCCCTTTGCCAAAAAATGCTGGGAAGGGTTTAGGAATCGTGACAGCCTTTTGAGTGGCAGGTCGAGCATCGATGCGATCGCACCAAGCTTGCAGGTTATCGAGTCCCTCAATGGAAACTTTTGCCCAAGGGTACGATCGCGCCCAGGGATACGTGGCGATATCGACGATGGTAAAGTCGTCTCCCAATAAATAGGCTTTACCTTCGAGTTGCTTGTCTAGAACTTCTAGCAATCTCCGCGACTCGGCCACGTAGCGATCAATCGCGTATTGGTCTTCAATTCCTTTAGGGGCGGCAATGCGTTGAAAGTACATGGCTTGCCCCATCATTGGCCCAATGCCACTCATTTGAAACATCAGCCATTGCAAGGCTTGAGACCGGGCTTTTTCGTCGAGGGGAAGAAACTTCTGGTACTTTTGTGCGAGATACCAGAGAATTGCTCCCGACTCGAAAACGACAAAGTCATCATTGCTGCGATCGACAATTGTTGGAATGCGGCCATTGGGATTGAGCTTCATATACCACTCAGATTTTTGCTCTTTTTTCCCAAAGTCAATGTAGGTCAGTTCGTATTCAACCTCCGCCTCTTCGAGAAAGATGACGGGCTTCCAACCATTCATCGTGGAAGCGGTGTACAGATGAATATCGGGGGATGCCATAACAACCTCTGATCATGAAAGGATTGTAAATCGGATACAGGAGACGGCTAGTGCTTGTCGTCATCCCAAAATCCGGCCAGTGATGGTGCAGGTAAGTTATATGTCTTAAGATAAATAATCTAGTAACTAGCGTCAACCAGTATACTTTTAGTAACCAGGTTTATTATGAGTACTGTTACCAACATCACTACAGATAGCACGGGTCGCAAGAGTGCAGTAGAGCCTTGTTTAGAACCCTGCCCGATCGAGCGAGGAATGCGCGTATTGGGGGGCAAATGGAAAGGCTCAATTCTCTGGCATCTCAAAGATGGCCCGGTGCGATTCAATGATTTGGCGCGACAGTTAGGGGGAGCCAGTAAAAAGATGGTGAGCCAGCGCCTGCAAGAAATGGAAGAATCGGGTTTGGTCAAACGGGAAGTAGTGAGCGATCGCCCCATCGCCGTCGCCTACCAAATCACCGAGTTTGGCCAAACTGCCCTCGGCTTTTTGGAAGAACTCAAAAATTGGTCAGAAGCTAATAATATCTAGAGGAATTGCAGATTTTCAGGTATGCTAATGGAGAATTGGAAAAAATCACCACATAACCACATAAATGAAGGGTTTGGGAATACGCAGAAGTTGCTGTTTTGACCCAATCTATAGCGATCGCCTTATCCAATACTATACAGAGATTGACCTTATGCGACATATAGGCTGCGGTATGATGACCCTTGTGCTGACCCTCATTAAGGAAAATAGATGAGAATCATATTGAAGCGACGTGGGAGGCTTACATAGATAAGAGTTGGATTACAGTTGCTGATGAGATCTGTGCGCGCCGAGAAATTTAGGCGTTGACATTACCCCATGTTAACTGTCAAGTTCTTGAAAGAGCATGTATGATGATAAATAGGGATGCATAACTCAAAAGTCATACCTAGATTGTGATTGATGATTGGATTGCTCTGCCAGTCGCTTGGTATAATTACTCTCAACTCCCAGATAAAGGTAGTAATTAGAGCGACAATGACGATCGAACACCTGCTTAACTTGCGTCATAATCAATCTAGGATAGCCCTATCCTGGCAGTCAAACTTAAGAAGCGAGTAAGGCCTCAATGAGCTACTGCGTTAACCCGGTTTGTCCAAATCCAGAAAATTCTCCCAATGCTCAAGTTTGTGCTGCTTGTGGCTCCAAACTCCTGCTTCGAGAACGTTATCATATCTCTAAACTCTTGGGACAAGGTGGATTTGGGGCAACTTTTCTGGCTCAAAATTTATCCCTTCCAGGGAATCCCTATTGTGTGATTAAGCAATTGCGCCCGGCTTCTACATCTCCTCAAACCCTGCAAATGGCTAGAGAGCTGTTTCGGCGAGAAGCAAAGACCTTGGGTAAAATTGGCAATCACCCACAGTTACCTGGTTTGCTCGATTATTTTGAAACTGAACAGGAATTTTATTTGGTTCAGGAGTACATTAGCGGAGCAACCTTAAGCCGAGAGGTAAAACGGGGAGGGCCATTTACCGAAGCAGGAATTAAGCAATTTTTAAGTGAGCTGTTGCCGGTAATTGAGTATATTCACTCCAATCAGGTTATTCATCGAGATATTAAACCCGCTAATTTGATTCGCCGCAATCAGGATAAGAAGTTGGTCTTGATTGATTTTGGAGCAGTTAAGGATCAGGTGAATCCTACAGCAGTAGATAATAGTTCGGAACAAACCGCTCTAACGGCTTTTGCCATTGGGACTCCAGGATATGCCCCCCCAGAACAGATGGCTCTGAGACCCGTTTATGCCAGCGATATTTATGCAGTGGGTGTAACTTGTATTTATTTGTTAACTGCTAAATCTCCAAAGGATTTGGGCTACGATCCGGCGACAGGCGAAATTCTTTGGGAAAGACAGGTACAAATTAGCGATCATTTAACTCGTGTGTTGAAGAAAATGCTCGATGGGTCAGTTAAACATCGCTATCAGTGTGCCCAAGATATTTTGAAGGCTTTAGAGTTAGAGCCTTATTTGGATAGTTTAGCCCAAGGGATGTTAACGGGGCCAGTAAAACCGACAACAGAGACCTCTTCTAGGGGGACAGGAGGTCGTAATACCGGGAATTCTGGCCCAAGTAGCCATCTCTCTCGTTTCGGGGTATCGATTCGTTCGCGCCAATCCAGGTTGCGAGGTGGTAATACAGGACTTTCTAATACCTCAATTTCAACTCAAGCAAATTCTGGCCCAACTTCGGGGGGAAGTGCGGGAGCAAATAAGCCAAAGATTCCCACTCGTTTGAAGGAGCAAGAGTTGCTCACTTATTATGCTAAGGGGCGTAGGGATTTTGTGGATCATGATTTGAGTGCCCTTAATCTTCAGGAAATGGTATTTCCAGAGGCGAATTTCCGAGAATGTAAGTTTGTGAAGACGAATTTCACTCGTGCCAATTTGTTTCGTTCGGATTTTACAAAGGCGCGTTTAAAACAGACGATTTTGCGAGATGCGAATTTGAGTCGTGCTTATTTTAATTATGCGAATTTGGAGGGGGCGGATCTGCGGGGTGCTGATTTGAGTTATGCCTATTTGAGTAGTGCAAATTTGAATGGGGCGAATTTATGTGGGGCGAATTTAACTGGCGCTAAGGTGACGGAGCAGCAGTTAAAGCGAGCGAGAACGAATTGGAGAACGGTTTTACCGAAAGGGCGCGCAAAGTAGCCTGAATGAGGGGATAAGGAAGGTTCGCTATAAAAGGCCGAGATTACAGAAATGGAGGAGATTGCTTCATTTCCCTCCGTTCTACTCGCAATGAGATAGTCTATCTGATTCACCGGACTTGATATCACGTTCTTTTTTTGATGGGCTTTGGCTATACAAAAAAGGGCGATCTTGGCGATCGCCCTTTTTGAGACGAAAAACACCCTCTAGGGAAGTCTTTCGCTGCCTGTACTCAAGGAATATGAGTCGAGTGCCTTAAACTTCGTAGGGTTGTTTACCACTAAATTTAAGGGTTGCTGGCTCAGGATTGCTGCCGATATTGCGGTCAATTTTACCGACAAATTCCCGACCTTCGTTCACTTTTTCAGGGAACACACCATCTGCGGGATGAAGATACTGAATTTCACCATTGGGATAAACCCGGTAAATTTTATAATCATTGATCTTAAATTTGGGCCGCAGTTGGCGATAGGCGAGGGCCAAGCATTGTTCTTTGCGAGCCAGATACAGAAGGTTTTCACCTTGTTGCATCGTGGCTGCACCACCGGTGGGCATCTCAAAGACTTGGGCTTTGGGCGATGTCCAAGTGATGGCGTATTTTTCTTCTACTGATGCTTTGGTGAGTAGTCCACCAGTACTTCCCCCGAATAGGGGAGCTTGTCCGGTCAGTGTCTCACTCATGGTTACAGCTCTCTCCTCTAAACCAAGATTTTTATGGCATCGTATCACTGAGATGGGGGTGGACTAGAGATTTTGTTAGGAACTGTTACAGTTGTTCATAATTCATAGGCAGGAAGCTCTATTTGTGTCGTCCAATAGTGGGCGACTGACGACGGGAACGGGAGGGGCGATCGCCTCTTGATGAGCCTCTTGATGAGCCTTGGGATAAGCCTTTATCTGCGATAGGCAGGGTAAATCGGAATTGAGAGCCTTGGTTTTTCCCTCCAGATTCAGCCCAAATCTGTCCTCCCCAGTTAGTGACGATTTGACGGCAAATGGCTAAACCGAGACCCGTACCACCGGTACTGCGACGTAGGGCCCCTTCTTCTTGATAAAAGCGATCGAAGACCGTTTCTAGGCGATTGGGTTCAATCCCGCGACCACTGTCTTCAACGGTGACTAAAATCATGGGTTGGTTATTCTGCGGTCGTTTTTGGGGAGGAACTCGCTCTTGAAACAGCTTGGTCTGGGTACTACAGATGGCTTGGATGGTGACCTGTCCCGGGGATGGAGTAAATTTACAGGCGTTATCAAGGAGTTTGGATAAGACTTCAACTAACCATTCTCCATCGACGTGAACCAGGGGTAGAGTCCTGGGAAGATGGGTAATAATCTGGGGTAAGTCCTGATTGGGTTGATGAGAGCGAATACTGCTGATGGCCAGGTCAATACATTCTTCCAAAGGTAGGGGTTCGGGATTCCAGTCTACTGAGCCACTTTCAAGGCGAGAAAGGGTGAGGAAGTCTTGGATCAGCTCTCGCAGGCGTTCAGCATCATCTAGGGCGGTATTGAGCATCACCTGGCGCAAGTCCTGGGGCATATCCGGTTCACTGGCTAAACTTTCTAGACAGACTTGGATGGTCGAGAGTGGGGTGCGCAGTTCGTGACCGGTGATGGCGATCAAGTTGCGGGTGGTGCGATCGAGGGCTTCGAGTTGTTGGTTGAGGTCTTCGAGGTTAGCGTAGGCCTGGGCTTGGATGAGGGCGACCCCAATTTGGGAGGCGATCGCCTGAACCATTTCTAGTTGACTCGATGCCCAAGTATAAGAACTCTCGCCACAGTGGTGAATTTCAATCATTCCGAGAAGTTCCTCTTTGTAGAGTACAGGAACCATTAACCAGGAATGGATTTTGGCGGGGGTGACTTGATCGGTTAGGGTAGGGTGATTGAGGGCATCTGGGTTTAAGTTACTCAGATAAGCGCGGTGATTTTGCTTAATGACATGGGAAAATAGGGGATGATCGGTTAGGGGCCAAGTTTTTCCTTTCAAGGAAGAGAGCCTACGGGAGTTCATGTATTCATATTCGATGGTCACCTGCTTTTGAGACGCTTTACAGGGATAAATTAGACAGCGGCAGCTCTCCATCGCTTGACCCAGTTCTTTGGCAGCAATCTGAAAAATTTCTTCTGGGTTGAGGGAGCGACGAATGGCATCAGTAATGGAGTTGACTAAGCGTTCTTTTTTCTCTTGGTTGGCGATCGCGGTATAGGCCTTCACCAGTTTATACTGACCGGCTTGTAAATAGGTCACTAGACGCTCGGCGAAGGGAGCTGGATCGAGATAAGAGATCTGACAGGCAGGCGCTTGTGTGATCCGGGTTTGGGCTTGTTCCACTTTAGCCGCTAATTCCGGACGATACTCTAAAATTCGAGACAGTAAGGCCTGGGCTGCCTGTTCGCAAATTTGGCGATCGAATGTCCAAATGCCCTCAAAGCGTCGTGCTTGATCCATCGTCATCAAGGGAATTTCGGGCAATCCCATCCCTGACGGATCGCGTTCGCGACAAATTAAACACGTGGCATACTGTTGACCAATAATCACCAAATGCCATTCATGCTTGAGTTCATCCTGGGAACTAAAGGCAATGGTTTCATACTCTTGGGAAGCATTCTTAAATTCCGTTTCTGGAGCAGCCAGAACATAAACCTGGTCAGTTTTTTGAGCAATGCGGCGATAGCGATGAGACTCTTGGCGATAAAACCGTTCTCGCTGGAAATTAGCAATGACTAAGGGCTGATCGGCCCCAGCCAAGACCTGGTCTTCCATAGCATGGGAAAGGGCGGTCAAAGACGGCTTAAAATAGATTTGCGATCGCAGTTGGGGTAACCTTTGTAAAAGGTCTGCCAACACGGAAGGATAATTACTCATTAATGCTGCTTGGCCCAGTCAGGACAACTCCACACTTAACTTTAAGTTACTTTAAGTTTAGTTCGCTTAAGTTTTTATTCTATCGAGTTCCTGGGCCCTTTGATACGGTTTATAGTCCAGGCAATCGATCGCCCGCTCAGAATTGGCATAGTGAGGATGTACGGTACATTTGAGCCGATGGTCATTCGTAAAAAATTGACAATGGGCACAGGGAATCTGATGCATTTGTTTAGCCTGAGCTAGAGTATCTCCCATGGCTCTACCTAACGTCCAGGCGATCGCTGCCATGAAAACCCAAGCACTGACGAAGCAAATAGGAACCCCGAAAGGCTGTATACTTTGAAGCAGTTGAAAGAAAAAGTCAATAATCGTGAGCATAAACGTATTCTCGATCCTTAAAAGTCTGGACAAGCAAGTTACGATCCGTTATAGCAGGAAGAGAGGCTAAATCAACTGGGGGATGACGATTCTAGATTGTGGCGATCGCCTCAGATATCTTAAAGCGTGAAATAAAATAACGAATTGTAAACCCTCTAAAATCTGAAATCTCCTATGAGAGGATAGTATTTGATGTCCAATCACTAACCGAACTACGATCGAAAAAGGATAGTTTTATGAGTCTCCGACTAGGTGATACAGTTCCTAATTTTACTCAAGCCTCTTCCGAAGGTGACATTGACTTCTATAGCTGGGCAGGAGATAGCTGGGTTGTACTCTTTTCCCACCCCGCAGACTATACTCCCGTTTGCACCACAGAACTGGGTATGGTTGCCAAACTCAAACCCGAGTTTGATAAACGCAATGTTAAAGTCATTGCTCTGAGTGTCGATGGTGTAGAATCCCATAAAGGATGGATTGGGGACATTAACGAGACCCAAAAAACAACCGTCAATTATCCCATTTTGGCTGATGAAGACAAGAAAGTCTCCGATCTCTATGATATGATTCATCCAGAATCCTTGAATAACTTAACTGTCCGTACCGTTTTTATCATCGATCCCCAGAAGAAACTGCGCCTGAATATCACCTATCCAGCGAGTACCGGACGTAACTTTTATGAAATTCTACGGGTGATTGACTCCTTACAATTAACGGATAATTATCAAGTGGCTACCCCCGTGAATTGGCAAGATGGAGGCGATTGCGTGATTGTACCCTCTCTCAAAGATCCAGAAGTCTTGAAAGAAAAATTCCCTAAAGGATATGAAGAAGTTAAACCCTATTTACGCATGACTCCCCAGCCCAACAAATAGGTTATAGCGCTTCACGCTAGGATGAGGAAGTGGGAACACGGAGACACGGAGGTAGATTTTTGCCTATTCCCTATTCCCTATTCCCTAAAGATAAAGTTCGGCAACTAAACGGATGGATATCAAAACAGGATTTATAGCCACAGTAGGCAATACGCCCCTCATTCGATTAAACAGCTTTTGCGAAGAGACCGGGTGTGAAATTCTCGGTAAAGCAGAATTCCTCAATCCAGGGGGTTCGGTAAAAGACCGAGCCGCCCTGTACATCATTGAAGAGGCTGAAAAACAAGGACTTCTCAAACCTGGCGGCACAGTTGTTGAGGGAACTGCTGGCAACACAGGAATTGGTTTAGCCCATATTTGTAATGCTAAAGGATATCGCTGTAAAATCATCATCCCTGAAACCCAATCCCAGGAGAAAATCGAGGCCCTGCGAACCCTCGGTGCAGAGGTTCAAACTGTCCCTGCTGTACCCTATCGAGACCCAAATAATTATGTGAAATTATCGGGGAGAGTAGCGGCTGAACTCGATAATGCGATTTGGGCGAATCAATTTGAAAATTTAGCCAATCGTCAGGCCCATTATGAAACCACAGGGCCAGAAATTTGGCAACAGACTGACGGTAAAATTGAGGGTTGGGTTACGGCTACAGGAACCGGGGGAACTTATGCAGGAGTTGCCCTATACCTAAAGGAGAAAAAACCCAATATTCAGGTGGTGGTTGCTGACCCCATGGGGAGTGGTTTGTATTCCTATGTGAAGACGGGAGAAATTAAGCCAGAAGGAAGTTCGGTAACGGAAGGAATTGGCAATTCTCGGATTACAAAAAACATGGAAGAAGTTCCGATTGATGATGCCATTCAAGTTGACGATACTGAATGTATTCGAGTTCTCTATCAGCTATTACGTCGGGATGGTTTATTTATGGGTGGTTCTGTCGGTATTAATGTGGGAGCTGCGGTAGCCTTAGCCAAACAAATGGGGCCCGGACATACGATTGTGACGGTCTTATGTGATGGGGGCGCTCGCTATCAGTCCAAGCTTTATAATCGAGAGTGGTTAGCCTCGAAGAATTTGCTACTGGATTAACATAACCCTTTGCGTGATAATGGATAATGGGTAATTGCCACTCTAAATCTTGAGGAACCAAAAACAAATGAAAATGAAACGTAATCTTTTCATATTTGTGGGAATTATATTGATTTCCCTAGTTGTGGTCTTATTCAAGCCATACCATCAATTAAGGGATATTTATCTTAGTAAATACTACCCATTAAATACTCATTCTGGTTTCATACAGCAAGACATCGGTTTTTCTTACTCACTATTTGACTTAGGTGTAGCTGAGATTAATCAAGACAGGTTTTTAGATATATATTCTACAAATCACAATAGTCGCCAACTCTTCTTAATGAATCAACAAGGAGAAGATTTCAAAGATGGGCTAACAGAGTTGGGTTTGCCCCAAAACTATGAAGCTACATACTCACCCGTGCCTGATCCTCTGTTAAATAAGACAGAACCAGGATTATATATCTATTGGCATAATTATGAATTAATAGTTGCCTCCCAAGGTCTAACTAATTTAGAAAATATGGGAGGTCTGATTATTGTTCCTCTCTTAGCAACCTCTACAGAATCCGGTGAAATATCAACAAAAATAGACAAGAAACCTGCCCTATCAGCAGGAATTGATAAGGTACAAGTGGCAAAATTTAAGGTGAAAGGAGATGGGCGATTATCTATTAAATTTCCAGCATTTTATCCGTTTTTTCAACCGCTATTTAAGTTGAACACTGGAGCCGATATAACTCATGTTTACATCGGTTCTCGTTTTGAATCTCCGACTTCCGTTGATTTTGCTCTACCTCCTATTTATGCTTTACCTTATATGGATCGACATGGTATGGCTTGGAATGATTATAACAATGACGGGAATATGGATGTAGCGATTGCCAGAGCAGGAATGCAAGGTAAGATATCAGAATTTGATCCGGATGCTAAAGATGAATTAATGTTGCAAACCAGTTCCGGTTTTGAAGATATTGGAGGGAAGGTAGACCTAGATAAAGAGGGTTGTGCTTCACGACAAGTGGCTTGGGTTGATTTTGATCGAGATAATCTTTTAGACCTTTACATTATGTGTGGACGGCATTTGCCACCTAATTCTATATATCCGAATCAACTGTATCGCCAAACTGCTGAAGGTCGTTTTGTCAATGTTTCTGCTGAAAAAAATGTAAATATACCCGAAATGGGGTGGTTTGCTTGGTTAGATATAGATAACGATATGGACATGGATTTATTTTGGGCTGATGAAATAAGTTTTTGGCTCTACAGAAATGAATCGGGAACGTTTATTGCCGAAAAGTTAGGGGAAAATAAGCGTAAGAGCTTAGTGAATCAATTGACGATCGCTGATTATGATGGAGATGGAGACCTGGATTTATTCTCCGCTTCCAGAAAACATAGTATATTATTTACCAATGTGCAGGGTAAATTTGAAAGGGTCGATCCAGAATTAATTGGACTACCCGATCGAGCATTTGCAGCGAACTGGGTTGATTACGATAATGATGGGTTGATAGACTTACATACCTTACGGTATGGAATGTACCGCCAACTGTCAAATCACACATTTGAAAAAATAAATTTATTAGAAGTTAGTGCACCAAACACATTCGGGGGGTATGCTTACTGTACTTGGTTCGACGCAGATAATGATGGCGATCGCGACTTACTCATGGGAAAATCTGAAGAGATGTCCTGGTGGGAAAAGCGGCAAAGAAAAGCACAAGATATTGCGGAGTTAACTAAATACAGTAAATCCAAAGTGTTGCTGTATCGAAATCTGGGAAATAACAATCATTGGTTGCAAATTGAATTGAAAGGTTCCCCCGGAAACTCGGTCGCGATCGGTGCTAAGGTCAAAGTCACTACGGCTAATGGTACACAATTGCAACAAGTCGGACAGTCGGAAGGAGCCTGGCGATCGCAAGGGCATTACCGCCTATACTTTGGTTTAGGAAAACAAGATGCAATTAGCTCAATTCAAGTTACATGGCCTGATGGTAAAGTTCAGGAAATCCTAAATCCCGACCTCGATCGATTATTGATTATTGAGCAAGCATAAACTTGGATTAAGGATTAATCAGATGGCTCCCCCATACTTTTTGAGAGACTAAAGAAACGATATAAAAAAAGAGGGTGAAATATGGATGAAACCGCACTAACCAAACAGGTGCGCGTGTGTCAGCATCAAAGTTGCCGTCATTTGGGAGCGGCTCAGGTGTTGGAGGCGTTTGAACTGCACCTGGTCGATAGGGTCGAGGTTGTAGCCGTTCACTGTTTGGGGCAATGTGGGAACGGGCCGATGGTTTTGGTTTTACCGGAAGAAGTTTGGTATTGTCGGGTTTCTCCCCAGGAAGTCCCAGCAGTAGTGGAACGACATTTAAGGGGGGGAAACCCGGTCAAGGGAATGTTATATCGGAAGTTTCATCCTGCTAATAGTTAAACTAGACTAGGATTCATTGGGAAGGCGAACTTTGGTGATTAAGCCGACTCGATGCAAGAGGCTAATGACTCCCCAACTGGGATCGATTTCCCACCATTTTAAGCCGCAACGAGCAGAAGAGGGAAAGGCGTGATGGTTATTGTGCCAACCTTGTCCGTAGCTCAAGGGGACTAACCACCAAACATTGGTCGATTTATCATTGGTGTCATAGTTACGATAGCCGAAGGTGTGAGCAACACTGTTGACCCCCCAGGCACCATGCCAAAGGAGAACGACGCGGACAATGCTTCCCCACATGACCCAAGGTAAGCCTCCCAGGGCAAATAGGATGGCAGCGAGACCAAAGTGCAAAACCAGGAGATAGCGATCGCAGAATAGATAAAACGGATCGTCTTTAATATCTTTGGTCACTTTAGCGATTTTGTCATCTAAGTCTGGTTTGTGATAGAGAATCCAGATAAAATGGCTCCACCAGAATCCTTTATTGATATTGTGATAATCGCCCTCTTGGTCTGAATGGGCATGATGAATGCGATGGGTTCCAGCCCAATCAATGGGGTTAGATAAACCGCTAAAGGCTCCACAGAACACAAAAAAATATTCAACCCATTTGGGACAAGTAAAGCTACGGTGACTGGCTAAACGATGCCATCCGATTTCGACTCCTGAGCCGGTGATCATGTGCAGAACCAGAAAAACACCCACAGCCGACCAACTAAAGAATGGGGGAAAAAAGGCTAAAACGACCCCGATATGCATGGCAATCATCACAAAGATGATGATCCAGTTGAGACGGGGAGAGGATTCCGTTTCAGGAATCGTTGTTTCAGAAGTAAGTTCTTTAATCATCAAAGGTTACCTTGGATAAACATGTTGAGCTGATGAACAGGAGAGGGATTACTCGTTAATCCTCCGCTCAGAGCGAACTATAATTTCTCTTTCTGGGTAAACGGTTGATAGCATTTATCTTCATCATATAAATGACAAACGCTGGTAATGTTCCAGAGAGAAGAGAGGGAAAATTCATTGGTGGTCATGTATTGTCCCCAGTTTTGTTCTAGACTGGCATGAGCTTGACGCAGATTGTACCAGGGAATCGCAGTAGAGATGTGATGGGGAACATGAACGTTAATGTCATGGGCCATCCATTCAAACCATCTGGGATATTGACAATGGGCTGTTCCCATAAGTTGGGCTTCGGCTTCATTCCATTCCGATTGGGGTTTGAAGGGAATGTCGGTTTTGGTGTGATGCAGGAGGGTGATGGTACTCATCCAAAAATGGAAGACGAGCCAAGGCATGAGCCAATAGTTGACCCATCCCCACAATCCGGTAGTGGCAATGAGTAAGGGAAATCCGATCGCCATTTGAGCGATGACAAAGAGGGCTGAAAATCGAACTTGTTCCCGTTCTTTACCGGCAAATGTCCACCATGGGAAGTGCAGTTTTGCCCAATGAACGGCAGAGGCTAACCACCAAAATTTACCCCGCAGACCCCGATAGGCCCATTTTTCAATCGGATGAAAATTGTTGTATTCTTCACGAGAATAGGCTTTCCACGCATTATCTATTTCGAGACAGTTGGTGTATTTATGATGGATGTTATGTTTAATCCGCCAACCATGAAAGGGATAAATGCAGGGAATGAAAACGAGATGACCAATGAGGCTATTAATCCATTTACCATTGGCAAAGGAGCGGTGTCCACAATCGTGACCGATGACAAATAAACCGGTGAAGGCGCTACCAGTAAAGAGCCAGAGCAGGGGTAAGCAATACCAGGGGGCGATCGCTGTGCCCCACCATCCTAAACCCACAAGGATCAGGTTAATGATTAACCCTGACCAGGCTTTGACGGAATCTTTGATAAATACTTCTCTGGGAAGGGTGTTGATAATATCTCTGAGGCGGATATTGGAGTCGAGGTGGATCTTTTCGTCTGTTTGAGGCCGTGCAGACGGATGAGCGATCGCTGTTTTCATTCAACGTTTTCCTGTTTTATTTGTTTCGGATCTGGGGCAATCTAAAATATACGCCCATAGAGGGGGGGTCTTCAAGTCCCACGAAAAAATTACTGAGATTCGGAAAAGGTTCGATAACCCTTATCTTCGTCATACAAGTGACAAACATCAGTTATTTCCCAAAGCAAACGGAAAGAAAACCGTTTTCTGGTGATATATTCTCCCCAATTTTCTTCAAGGCTGGCATGGGCTTTGCGCAGGTTATACCAGGGAATGGCTGTGGTTAAATGATGGGGAACATGAACATTAATATCATGGCAAATCCATTCAAACCACCAAGGATATTTACAATCGGTGCTACCTACGAGTTGGGCAGTGACTTCATGCCATTTTCCGTCGGGTTCAAATTTGAGATCGGGTAAAGTGTGGTGCAGGAGAGTTACCGTACTGAGCCAAAAGTGGAAGACAAACCAAGGCACACACCAGAGGGAAAACCAGCCCCACCATCCCGTAGTGGCAATGAGCAGAGGAAAGCCAATCGCCATTTGTGCAATCACTAATAGGGCAGAAAATTTGAATTGTTCCCGTTCTTTTCCTGGCTTGATTGTCCACCATTGAAAGTGGAGTTGGGCCCAATGGACAATGGAACCTAACCACCAGAATTTACCATGAAGGGAACGATACACAATTTTTTCAAAGGAATTGAGGGCTTGATACTGTTCCACGTAGAATGGATTCCAGGTATTATCGCGATCGATGTGGTTGGTATGTTTATGATGAATATTATGTTCAATCCGCCAGGGATGGAAGGGATAAATGCAGGGGGTGAGGGCAATATGACCAACCAAATTGTTTACCCATTTTTTGTTGGCAAAGGAACGATGACCGCAGTCATGGGCAATGACAAATAAGCCAAAAAAGCCCGTTCCAGTAAAGAGCCAGAGCAGGGGAAGTAAATACCAAGGGGCGATCGCGATTCCCCACCATCCTAAACTGACGAGAACGACATTGGAGATAAATCCAAACCAAGCTTTAAATTGGTTTTTGTCAAAAACATCTTTGGGTAAGGTTTTTAAGACATCTTTTAAGCGCAAATTCCGATCGAGCTGGGGTCGTCCCGCTGATATAAGCTCCGCCGAGGGATTGGCGATCGCTGTTTTCATGCTCAATGTTCCTCTATTAACAATTGCATCATTATACCCTCTACTTCCGCAATTTTCATGAATTTTAGAAAAGCAAATTTTGCTCTTCAACCCAGAAATTTGACATCCATAAAAAGGACATCTTTTCAACCGTACAAATACTTATTCTTTGTGCAAGAAAACCTTTAGTTCTCTTCCAAGGGCGTGCGAGGGCTATGGGCCTTGGCGGGGGTTCCCCAGCAAATATAAGATTCTGGTAACGAGCGAAACACACTACTACGGGCCCCAACCACGCTATTGGCTCCAATTTTAACCCCTGGAGACACAAAACAATCTGTGGCAATCCATACTCCATTTCCAATCTTAATTGGGTCAGTGACTAGGCGAAAACAGGGGTCTTGAATATCATGGGAACCCGTACAAAGATAGGTTTTCTGGGAAATGACACAATGCTGGCCAATTTCAATCTGGTCTAAGCTATAGAACACCACATCATCGCCAATCCAACTATAATCTCCAATGCTGACTTTCCAGGGATAGGTAAACCGGGCTGTGGGCCGAATGACCACTCCTCGGCCAATTTTTGCCCCGAAACAGCGCAACAACATGACCCGAATATTATGCCAATTATGTAGTGTTAAAGGAAACGTAATAGCCTGTATAAACCACCAAAGAATAATCCCCCAGGTGGGACGACCGCGATCGAAATTAGATTGGTCATACTGGCGCAAATCGACCCAAGACGGGGAATCGAGGCGATAGGATGGGGAGGATTTAGGAGTTAACTCAGGAGTTGACATGGGTAGGGGAAGATTGAGTGCCAGAAGATTGTGCTTTCATGGGATTAATATGCCCTCCAAACTGGCGTAGCTCAAATAACTTTACGCCAATATTGTATTCATATTGACTCAAGAGTCTGGCATAAATATATCCTGCTTGGCCATCTAAAAATCCCAGTTGGAGAATATAGTGTAAGATAAAGCGAATTGTGGGCTTAAAAGGTAAGCGCACCCATATTTTTTTTAGCCACCGTTTGCGCTGTACGGCATCTCCAAATAAGTTAGAACCAATGGTATTCCCTTCGTCCATCCCTTCGATCAGATTGTAATAGACTCTAGCTTCCCAATTAGAATAGCGGTTATGGCGAGCTAACCAAGCGTAAATATCGCGGAAATCTTCATGAAGCATATCTTCTTTGAGATAACCCACATTCCCCTCCAGGATTACATGCTCGTGAACTTCATTGTCGCCGGCATTTCTAACATCTTCCACGTTCAAATTTTCGTATCGACCTTTTTGATGTTTGAATAGCCGTAAATTCCAGTCTGGATATCGTCCCCCATGGCGAATCCAAGCCCCTAGGAAAATAACTCGGCGATTGAGATAATAGCCATTCATGTTAGGATCTTGAATGGCTTGTTTAATTTCTTCCCATAAAGGGGGAGTAATCCGTTCATCACAATCAACAATCAAAATCCATTCATTACGAAAGGGGAGGTTGTCTAATGACCAGTTTTTCTTTTTTGGCCATGACCCATTAAACTTAAATTGAACAACTGTTGCCCCTAAGCTTTCGGCAATTTCTGCGGTGCGATCGCCACTTTGGGAATCAACTACAAAGATTTCATCCGCCAGTTGCAAACTATCCAGGCAAGCGGCAATGTTATCTTCTTCATCTTTTGCTGGAATAATAATCGATACCGGGACTTTAGAAGCTTCAGAGGTCATAAGGGCACGGGAGGGATGAGACAACGTTTAGGATATCAGATCAATCTCAAACTTTGGATTGTGACATCTGCATTTTTCTCCTTTAGTTATAACAGGTCTGGTATAACGGTGAAGATGAATAGGGCACAGATAGATTTACTTCAATGAAGCATTGCGAGACCACAAGCCTTCGATCGCCGTAGTCAGATAGCCGATTTGACCATAAGCATAGACTAGGTTATCAAAGCGCAGAGCTGGATCGCCGATATATTTCACTGATTTATAAAGTCCCCGAATGATGCGCTCTCCCCCCAGCGAAAATTGATGAATTCCTCCTCGGTTGGAGAGTTGTTCGCGGTAGCATTCACTCACCCCTTGCCACCATCCTCGGCGCAGAAACCAAGAGCGGTTGATTCGCTCTGGAGCAACATGGTGAGCAACTAAGGCTTCAGGAATATAGCTGACTTGCCATCCCAATTTTAGGGCCAATTCGGTCATCACCAGTTCTTCGTTGGAGAGCAATTTTTTTCCTACCCGTCCTAAATTGGGGTCAAATCCACCAATTTCTTCTAGGAAACTGCGTCGGAGGGAGTAGTTTAAGCCTCTGGGGGTATTGCCGGGTTGGGTAATTAAGACCGGACTATCGCCTAAATCATAGGCTCCTAGATTACCAGCTAGCCCCTCTGAGAGCCAAGAGGGAGGGGTAATACCAGTTGGCCAAATGAGGGTGACTTTACCGCCAGCGATCGCCAGTTTATCGTTTTCTGCGTAGGCTCTGGAGAGGACGGTTAACCAGGATGGCGTAGCGATCGCATCATCATCTAAATAGGCTAAAATTTCTCCACTGGCGTTTTTTGCCCCCGTATTGCGAGCGACAGATAAACCAGTCACCGGTTCATAGACCGATTTCAGACGGGGATGGGGTTGTAAAGATTGGATAACTTCTTGGGTGCGATCGCTCGACGCATTATCAACAACAATAACCTCAAAGTCAGGATGATCTTGATTGAGCAAGCTTTCTATTGCGCCACCAAGATATTGATCTCGGTTATGGGTACAGATAATAGCTGAGATTTGGATGCTCATTGGGGAATAGGGGAGTGGGGACGTATGGACTCGGGGACTCGGAGATAGATGGAGATAGGTTTAGGGCTTTCTTTGATTATTTCTTTGATTAATAGAGTGGGTAGATTGAATTGTCCATTTTTCGCGTTGTGAAGCCATTTTTACTAACTGACCTAATATTTCTTCCAGCTTTGAATCAAGGGATTCTGCTTGGGAACGAGTTAAGTATCCACATCGAAGAGCAATTTCACACCAAGTTTGAGTTTCTGCGGCTTCACTTTCAGCATCGGACAGCTTACTGACAAAAGCAGCAGGATATCTTCTTTTTCTCCAAGCCTCAGCTAAATTAGCTGCCACAGAACGAGAAGAACGCCGTATTTGATCGCTGAGAGAGAATCGTTCTTCTGGGGGAAAAGATTTGGTTAGCTCAAAAATGATCATTGTCACCTCCATCGCATTTTGCCATACTCTCAATTCCTTAAAAGAACGAATATCTGCCATAATCAACAGGTTTCATTTCTGTTTTACCCAATTTTCTCATTTTATCCAATCCCGCGTCCCCGTGTCCCCGCGTCTCCATGTCCCCGCGTCTCCATCCCCCCGTGTCCCCATCCCCCGGCGATGCAAACTCTTTAAAGATTGGGCTAACTTGGATAGACGCTCTTCTAACATATGCTTTTGGTTCAGAAACTGCCGTAATTGTTGATAGCGGTGAATGGCTAAACTCATGGATGCCACTTCTTCTGATGGACAGGGACGACTCCAAACTTCTCCATTTTCATTGAGTCTACAGAGTCGATAGGATGTGCAAGAACTTCCGCTAGAATTCCTATGGGTTGAGTTGGGGGTAGATTCGAGCCATCCCTCAATAATTGGCCCCTGATGATAAAGAGCTGTAATTTGATCGTGGATCTGGTCTAACTGATCTTGCCATTGACAGGCGATCGCCTCAATATCATGAAGTACATCAATAGCTAAATTGGGAGAATATTGATTTTGATAACGGCTTAAGCGCGTCGGTTTATACTTGGGAAAAGGCGGCAGTTCAGTGGAACGATGAATCTCGGCTGTGCCTAATTTTCTCTTATTCGTTGGTTCAAAAGGATGGGAATTGGGTGAATTGATGTCCATAGCGCTTTGCGCGGTAATGGGTAATAGGGAATAGGAAATGGGAAATCTCTGCGTCTGGAGCATCTCCCGAGCTTTTTCTATTGGTTTAGGGGGATTCTAAATGACTCAGCCGCTTTTGTAACTCCTTCAAAGACTGGTATAAATCCGGTAGACGCTTGTAGATGGCCGATGCTTTGAGATAAATAGGATGATTCACCGCCGGGTTTCCAGAAACGACGGAGCCAGGGGCAACGGTTCCATGGACTCCGGCTTTTGCGGAGGCAATCACGTTATCACCAATAACCGTATTGTTGGCAATTCCCACTTGTCCAGCGAGAAGAACTTTATGCCCTATTTTTGTGCCACCTGCCATGCCAGTTTGACCGGCGATCGCACAATTTGAACCAATCTGAGAACCATGTCCAATCTGCACTAGGTTATCAATTTTAGTATCGCGACCAATGCGGGTTTCCCCAACGGCTGGACGGTCAATGGCGCTATTACATCCCACTTCCACTCTGTCTTCTAAGACGGTTCGTCCAGACTGTTCCATCTTAAACCAGCCTTTAGGGGTGGGAACAAAGCCAAATCCTTCCGAGCCGATCGCTGCACCACTATGAATAACACAATTTTGACCAATCAAAGTCCGTTCATGGATGGTACAGTTGGCATGAAGAACGGTGCGATCGCCGATTTCGGCTTGGGGATAAATCACCACATTGCCATGAATACAAACCCCATCGCCAATTTTGACTCCAGATTCAATCACCACATGGGGACCAATATAGATGTCTTGTCCCAACTGTACATCTTCAGCGATCGCGGCAGTGGGGTGAATCTGTGGTTGGGGATGAAACGGTTGATAAAAGAGGGTAATGACTTGGGCAAATAAGAGACGCGGCTCCCGGGTAGCGATCCAGGCAATTCCGCGCTCTGTGGCAGCTTCGATTAAATCAGACGGGATAATTAAGGCGATCGCCTCAGTGGTGTTAATCTGATGAATAAACTTCCCACCCTCAATGAAACTCAGACTTTGGGGAGTCGCTTGATCTACAGGTGCAACTCCCGTAATCTCTGGATCGAGATCGGGTAGGGAATTTTCTGAGGCTACCTTACCCAATTTTTCAATAATCTCGCTGAGTTTCATAGATCTAAGCACCAAGTTTTGAGGGTTGAGAACTGCATCTTTGCAAAGTTTACAGTAGTTTTCGCCACAAAACGCAAAACCAGGTTTTAACCTTTCCTTCCTGTCTATCTCAACGTGCTAAAGAGGATTGGCTTGATAGAATAGTGCCATTCGTGCGATCGCAGCTAAGAGAGATCGATAGTCAGGATAGAGTGGAGTGAATAAACGCATCGTTTTCAAAATTGGCTCTGGGGATTTTGATCGAGGGTTTCCAGTCACGCTACAACTAGGTGAGGAAGGACGAACCCCACAGCTTGAGTTGAGCCGGTGTTTAGATGCAGCTCCCGATTTACCCCTCCTTTATCAGCAGTGGGTGTCAGCCTATCATCGGTTGGCAGGTTTGGATACTCGGATTCGGATTCCGACGATGCCAATTACCCATTTGGGCATTCCAGAAGCGCACCACAACTGTCGAGAAGCAGCGGAGAAGTTGCGATCGCACTTTAACCACTGGTTACGCCAACCTAATATTCTTGATTTACGCGAAGCCATCCTTGAAACCCTAGATCGCCAAACCCCAGTACGCATTATTATCCAAACTCAAGACTGGATTCTCCAGAGACTCCCTTGGACAGTTTGGGACTTTTGGCAGCGCTATCCCCATGCCGAAATTGCCCTCAGTTTACTCGATTATCAAGGCGTAAAACCAGAACTCACCCTCCAGGGAACAGCGAATATTTTAGCCGTATTTGGCGAAGATCGGGGATTAAACTTAGCTGCCGATCGACATAGTTTAGATCGCCTGCCTAATGCTCAAATTACTTATCTAGAGCGTCCCAGTTTTTCCCAACTGCACGATCGCCTATGGTCCGAACCTTGGGATGTTTTCTTTTTTGCCGGTCATAGTTCCAGTGAATCTGGCGGTCAGTTTCAACTCAATCCCCAGGAACGTTTAAATTTAGACCAGTTGAAATATGCCTTAAATCGCAGTATCGATCGCGGATTGAAATTAGCCATTTTCAATTCCTGCGATGGCTTAGGTTTAGCTCAACAGTTAGCCGCTCTCAATTTGCCGCAAATAATTGTCATGCGCGAGCAAGTCCCCGATCGCGTTGCTCAGGAGTTTTTAGAGCATTTCTTATATCAGTTCTCTCAAGAAACCCAGTTATATGAGTCCGTGAGATTGGCACGGGAAAAATTACAGGGTTTAGAAGATCGATTTCCTTGTGCCACTTGGTTACCCGTTATTTTCCAGAATCCCGCCTACTTGCCCTTAGTATGGAAAAAAACAGAAGTTCAGTTAACCCCTCAATCCAATTTAAGTCGCTTAGAACTTCGCAATCGTCAAATTTTACTCAATAAGGTGAATCTATATTGGGTGAAAGGGGTTTTGGAGGCTTCGCTCCATGGACAGGTGTTACTAGAGTTGGGGATTGAAGAGCGCTATGATGCGATCGCCCATCCTTGGGGCTTAGTTTGGGAAAACACCGAGCAAATGCAACAGTTTCCTGTGACTCACAGTTCGGCAATGGAAAAATTTGAGGCTTTGGGTATGGGGCGATCGCTCCTCATTTTAGGCGAACCCGGTTCTGGAAAAACCACCACCCTTTTAGAATTAGCACGGGAATTCATTCATCGAGCCAATCAAGATCGCCATCTCCCCATCCCAGTTGTGTTTAACTTATCCTCTTGGTTAGGCGAACAACAATCCATTTTAGATTGGTTAATTCAGGAACTCTATACCAAGTATCAAATCCCGAAAGAAATCAGCCAAAATAAGAGTGCGCTCCTATACGAGGGAGCGACCCATTGAACGTTACTGGCATCAGATCGAGTCAATCGAGTGTGCGCTCCGAGCAACCACTCCTTACGCGAGGGGTCTGGGGAACGCTCTCGTTCCCCAGTAGGGGGTTTGGGGGACTAGTCCCCCAAAGAGATCTCGCACTCAAGCCCAACCAATCATCATTGTTCCTTCTCCCCTTATCCCGAACTCAGGTGGATTAATCTAATTCCAGGATTGCGAGTGGGATTAATTGCGGGTGGATTTTATGCTTTAAGTGTTGCCTTAATCTTTAATGTCATTTATGGCTTAAATATGGCAGTTAAGGAGCTATTGATTTTTTGGCTATCTGGATTAAATTTAGGCGTGATGTTTATTTTGCTCAGGGGCTTAACTGGAGGAGACATCAATACCCACACTGTACCCAATCAAGGCATCTGGTTAAGCGCTCGAAACGCCTCCTTATTTGCAATCCTAGGAATCTGTACCTTAATCGTCCTAGCGAAAATTGTAGGACACCCAACCTTGTTTGGCACGATCGCCGGTTTATTAATCGGTTTATTTTCCCCTAGTAGCATCGCCTGTCTACAACACTTTACCCTGCGAGTTATTCTCTATGGTTCTGGAAAAATTCCTTGGAATTATGCCCGCTTTCTCTATTATGCGAGCAGTCTCATTTTCTTACAAAAAGTGGGTGGAGGCTACATTTTTATCCATCGTCTGTTGTTGGAACATTTTGCCCAACTCTCTCTAGAATAAATTTGACAGCCTCCCTATTTCCTATTCCCTACAGCATCGCGCTATAACATATCTTCTTCTTCCTTATTCTGAACCCCGCGCATAATTCGAGAAAGTTCACTTTTTTCATTCACAGAAATTCGACTTGGTGAACCACTAATAATTCCTTCATAGTTCCGGAAAGAATCCTTAATTTCTGCACCATGTTCTGTAATCGCATATTCTCGAATACCTTTATCATGCCACGATCCGCGCATCTTGAAGACATTGATCGCTCGCGACATTTCCCCACGAATTTCCACATATTGCAGCATTAAAATCGTATCCGTAATCGTAGAAATATGAGATTCAGTAATCGAATGAGACCCCATAAACTGATCCGTTGTATTAGTAAAGAAACCGGTGATTTCTTCCTGTTTTGCATATCCCGTCACCCCGATCACAAATTGACGAAAAGCATTATTACTCACCCCTCGTGCTAAGGCAGACAGGGAATCAATAGCAATCCGAGACGGTTTGAATTCTGTAATTTTAGATTTAATCAATTGCAAATGATCTTCTAATCCTGCTGACTCTGGATAGGCACACAGAATTTTCAGCAACCCTTGATTTTCTAATTCTTCAAAATCAATTCCCCAAGAGTTCGCATTCCGGAAAAGCTGGGCCCTCGATTCTTCATAGGCAAATAAAATGGCTCGTTCTGAATTCTTACAGGCATTTTCTAGAAATTTACTAACCAATAGAGTTTTACCGGTTCCCGTTGCTCCAGTGGCTAAAATAATCGAATCTTTGAAAAATCCGCCACCACACATTTCATCTAAAGTGCTAACTCCGGAAGAAACCCTAGCATTAGAAGAGCGTTGAGTAAGTCGCATCGCACCGAGCGGAAAGATATTAATTCCATTATCGGTAATGGTAAAGGGATATTCTCCTTTCATGTGTGTTGTTCCTCGAAGTTTGAGGATTTCTACGGTTCGTCGTCGTCGTTCTCCTTCTAAGGCGTTGCGAACAATAACTACATTATCGGAGACAAATTCTTCTACCCCAAAACGAGCAACTGGCCCATATTCTTCTTCCCGTTCTGTTGTCATGACGGTGGTGACACCGAGTTGTTTGAGTCTGGCGACGAGGCGAAAAATTTCTCGGCGCACCACAGAAGCGGCATCATATTGTTGAAATACAGCAGTTACGGAGTCAATGGAGACGCGCTTGGCTTTGTATTTACGAATGGCGTATTGAAGCCGTTCTATCAGGGCAGAAAGGTCAAAGTTGCCAACAATATCTTGACCTTCTGGGTCAGGAGATGCATCTAATATAAAGAGTTTGCCATCATCTATGAGTTGCTGTAAGTCCCAACCAAAACTGGCGGAGTTTTGAATAATATCTGTAGGCGATTCTTCAAAGGTGACAAAAATACCGGGTTCATTAAAATAGGTAATTCCATTGTAGAGAAATTGGATTGTCAGCATGGTTTTACCTGTCCCTGATGTCCCACTGACTAGGGTGCTGCGACCTTGGGGTAGTCCTCCATGACTGATGTCATCAAAACCTTCAATTAGAGTTCTGATTTTGGTGATTCCAGTAAGTTTTTTATGGGGAGTCTTTTCGGGTTCGCTAATTTGATCAAATGTACTCATAGGTGATATAGCTCTAAATTAGAATAATAAAAGAGATGATGAAAAAAACAAATGGTCTTGGTCATTGCTGTTTTATCCCAGATTTATCCTAGACCTTCATCATCGCGCAGTTCATCATATAATAAATCGAGTCCAATCAACACTTTTTCGCGATCTGAGAGATCTCCAATGATTTTACGGACAGGAGGGGGGAGTATTTTGGCAAGGGTGGGCGTGGCGAGAATTTTGTCTTCTTCGGCAAGTTGTGGGTTTTTAAGAACATCAATCACTTTGAGGGCATAAACCCCTTGAAATTCTTGTTCGAGAATGTCGTTCAGTGTTTTTAGAGCGCGTACTGAGTTGGGGGTATTTCCAGCAACATAGAGTTTGAGAATGTAGGTTTTTTTTAGGGGACTCATGGTTGTTCTGTGTCAAAGGGTTTTAGATAGTGTTGTCATTCAGGACTATGAATTAACAAGAATTTAGGATTCGCGAGGAATTGAGCGGCGATACATTTCACACAAATGGGCAATAGTATCAATGAGGGTTAAACGATAGTCAAGTAAAATCTCTTCACTCCGTCCTTCTAGCTGTAATTGTTTGGAAAATTCTTCCATTAGTTCCATGTGAATTTCAACAATTTGAGACACAGAAATATCGGCAAAAAAAGCGATGTTTACAAACTCGTCGATTTTGGAGTTAGTTCCTTCATCATCGGAGAAGTAGTTCAGTATTATATCCTCATAGTCTTTTTTTAAGCAATTGAGTAAGTCTTGTTGTTTTTCATAAGATAAACGACGGAAAAAGTTTTTGGGGTCTCGTTTGTAATACACACCGAGATATCCTAGTCGTTCTTTAAGTTTCTCAGCTAAACGTCGCTGTTGACGTTTTAGGGAATGTTGAATGGCGATCGCATCGATCTCGTTTCCCGGTTGTGCGCTGGTCGATTTTTGGGTGGTTGATAGTTCCAGAAATTTGGCGATCGCCCGATTGATAACCGAGGGAACTTCTTGCAGTTGCTCGGCCGTGACTTCTAGAACGGCATCATGGTATAATCGCCTTATCCCTATTAGATCGGGAACATCTAAACTATCCGCTTCTTCTTGATTCTTTGCGTGGATTTCTAGAGGTAGTCTTTGTGCCATAGATTCCCCGATCGCCACTAGAGGTAGATAGGTTTTTTGTTGCCGCAGTTTACCTAAGAGTTCCGATATCTCAGGGGTCTGTTCTACCACCAAACAGTCAATTTGCTGTCTGTGCTGATCGACATATTCGATTAACTCACTTTCAGAAAATAAGCGAGTGTGAACATGGCGAGTGTCTTCTAGGCATTGCTCTAAAGCATCGCCAAGGGACGGGGATCGGACACAGATACAGATAGACAGTTTAGAGGGCACGCCAAAGTGTTAAAAGAAACTACAGGTATCGGCTTCGCCTATAGAAAAAAGCGTTGCGTCAATAATTGAGTAAATTTGTTTTTTACAAGTCTTGATATCAATGTAAACATTCTAGACTTAATTGTAAATAAATTGTTATGTTTCTGGGAAGTTTTCCGGTCTGCTTAGGGCTACCTCCCTGAAATTCTGGTTAACGATCCAGAATTAGGTGAGCGATCGCTTACTGATTTCAGGCTGAAGCCACCAGGTGTTGCTGACATTGTGGTTACCTAACATTCATGAACCCTCCTTTGCTCCAAGCTTTTACGTCTCCAGTGGTTGTCTGTCCACAAACCACTCTGCTCGAAAGGGCTTTAATGGAATGGAGTTTAACCGATCGAGAGCTGCTTGTGGTTATCGATCCTGCCCAATTCCCGATCGCCTGTATCCAGTTTTCCCGGTGGTTACCTTATTGGCTGCATCAAGACTCCCAAGGGATTCATACTCCCTCTTTACTCAAAATCAACCCTCAATTATACCAAATTGGAGAACCGATATTAGAATCGATCGCCTGTTTTGCTAGCGATCTCGAGATCGGCGCACTTCAGGAGCAACTCCAACAGTTTAATCCTGCGATCGCCTGCCATTATGCTCTCATCAATCAGGAACGGGAATTTGTGGGATTGCTCGATAACCAACGCTTGCTTCAATATTCCTTAGATCGGAAAGCGGCTCATGGGCTAGAGCTAAGGGAAGCAGGAGGACGGGAGATCTTCCTCAGCGATCGCACCTTGGATACTCACCCCTTCTCCCAAACCCTCCCCTCATCTCTGTTTTCCTCCTCCCATACAGACGCTCTCTCCCAGTTCTCCCCAGAGTCTCCAGCCGACTGGCAACTTCAAACTCTCTTGACTCGCGTTACTCAATTGGTCAAGGAAAACCATGCCAAAGACCAGATCTTAGCCTATATCAGCCATGCTCTAAAAACACCAATTACCTCAATCTTAGGCTTATCCAACCTATTATGCCATCCCCATCACTCCCTCAGTGAACCTCGACAACAGCAGTATTTAAGTTTGATTCATCAAGGAGCCAAACAACTGAGGATGATGACTGATGATGTGGTGACTTGGACACAGCTCGAGCTAGGAGAAGTCGTGTTAAAGAAATCGCCAGTTAAGCTCTCCCAATTATGCGATCGCATCTTGGCTAGCTTTCAAGAGCTGGTGCAAGATCGGGTTGAACCGCTCTACCTCAACCTCAGCCCAGATCCCGATCTTACTGATGTGATGGCTGATGAATTTTGGGTGCGGCAAATGCTCAATCGACTATTATCGTATAACGTATGGGCGATCGGCGATGGGTTGCACGATCGCTCTCCCCAGCCTCTCCCCATAGCTCTCGAACTTGAGATTGGATCTCAAGGGGGATTTTGGATTAGCTTTCGCTTAACCAATCCTCACTTAACCACCCCCATCAATCTTACCCCTTGGATACCTTCTTCTGGTCAACCGAAGGCCTCCCCCTCTTCCTCCACTTGGGAATTAGGATTAGTCATTGTCAGCCAACTTGCCCAACTCCATGGGGGCGATCTGATGTGTTCCTTCAAACCCAACGAAGGTGCAGAATTGACTCTTCTCCTACCCTCAGAATTGCTCGATCAACCCTCAGAAACTGAAATCGAGTCCTCTTTCCCGCAAAAATTAACCCTGTTATGCCTATCTCCCGGCACACCGCAAAAGGGAACCTATCAAGAATGGGTACGGGGATGCCACGCCTTGAGGGGTAAAGATTGTCGTCTCTTGGAAGCGGAAGATTTAGATCAAGCTGAAATCTTAGCCAGAGTTTGGAAACCCCATGTTTTAGTCTTCAATGATGCCGGTTTAGAGGATGTTTGGGGGTATTTAAATGCTCTGCGTCAATCAGAATCATTATGTTATTTACCCCTGATTGCCCTCAGTCAGGAAACGACTCAAATGGCAAATCAAATTCCGGGATTGTTGGTATTCCCTTGTTTGGTTTCTCCTGATTCTGAATTGGCTGTTTCTACGTTGTTACAAGTGATCAAGATAGCTGCAAGTCAGGGATAGGGAGATGGAGAGGATGGGGGCGTTCCCTGAGCCGAGCTATAGCTGTAGTGCCTTGACCAGGATAAAATAGTGCATTATCGATAGGTGTAGGGTATGGGTAATTTCTTCCCCATCCTCAACCTTTTTCCCCCTCTCCCCCATCTTTTTCTAAAGCATCATTTTAGAGCGGTCAAGGCACTACGGTAATAATTTTTAATTGATCGCCCAGAGTGAAACTACAAAGAATCAGGATCGATATTTAACTGTCGCAGTTTCTCCCGTAGCTGTTGTAAGTCCGATTCGGCACTTTCAGCTCGCTCTGTGGCGCGATCGCGCTCTAATTCAGCACCGTCTGCTCTTTGTTGTTGGCGATCGCGCTCTTGCACGACATCCTCATAAGTTCCGAACGCCTCCCCACTCGGAGTGAATAACTGCAATGTTTGCTCGCTTGTACTAAAACTCACCTGTAATAGCGGACTTCTCCAACCCTCCATTTGAGCAATTTCTGTTAATCTCCCCCCACTTCTCAACCATCCTTGCAGTTGATTCTTTTTTGGATTGTAGACATAATATTCTTCCACGCCATAATAGTCGTAGAACTGAAACTTATCGTCCATTTCGCCTTTACTATTACTCGGTGAGATTATCTCAAACGCCACTTGAGGCACAATATTTCCTTCTTCCCATTGTCTATAGGAGCCTCTATCTTTTTTCTCCACTCCCAAAACCACCATGATATCCGGTGCTTGGCTAAACGGTAAATTTTCTTCGGCTACCGTTAACGTTCCCGCTTTTTTGGGATACCACAACAAATCACCCGCCACAAACACATCTTCTCGCTCTTGAAACAGAGCCGACAATCCTCCGACAAGGGTTGTAATTAAACGAAATTGAATCGTATTATCCGCCATCGGGAAGCCATCACTTTCTGGGTAGAGTCGAGCTTCAACTTGCGATTGAGAAAGCAGTTCTTGTACCATCGTTTCTACCTGAGTACTCAATTGAGTTCGCACTCCTGTTTTGAGGATAGCATACAGCCTTTTGTGGGGGAGTGGGGGAATGGGGGACACGGTGACGCGGTGGATAGGGAAGATTGATGGCCTATTACCCATTACCCATTACTCAAATGTATCCTTAACCTCAAGGGGTGACAAGGTAGCTCAAAGGTGGCTATAGCGACCTTTTTCGGTAGTATTTTGCTGAAAACCTCAACTCAATGGTCGCGATCGCATAACTATAGCATCAGGTTAGAGGGTTACTTGCCCAAAAAATCGCTGGA
>NZ_JAGHZH010000071.1:0-3907 GCF_017746885.1 Roseofilum sp. SBFL
TCCAGCGATTTTTTGGGCAAGTAACCCTCTAACCTGATGCTATAGTTATGCGATCGCGACCATTGAGTTGAGGTTTTCAGCAAAATACTACCGAAAAAGGTCGCTATAGCCACCTTTGAGCTACCTTGTCACCCCTTGAGGGGGAGAAGACGATCCTCTCAAATTGTAACTGAATGAGGGATAGAAGAATGCTCTCCTACGGATTAAAATAAAGGGAAAACAGATGCTTAAACCTCATGCCTGAAACCCAATTGGAAGCCAAAAATGTATTCGGTGAACCGTTACAACCCTGTTGTACTGACCCCATGACGGGATATTATCGCACCGGATATTGCGAAACCGGGCCCGGAGATTTCGGTCTGCATGTGGTTTGTGCCCAAGTAACCGATGAATTTTTAGCCTATACTCGCGAACAGGGAAACGACTTAAGTACCCCCGTACCAGTGTATCAATTTCCCGGACTCAAAAGTGGCGATCGCTGGTGTTTATGTGCCTCCCGTTGGAAAGAAGCCCTCGAAGCTGGCGTTGCCCCTCCTGTTGTTCTATCCGCTACCCATCTCAATACCTTAGCCGTGATTCCCTTAGAATTGCTGAAAGACCATGCGATCGACCCAGAAGAGTAACCCTGAATGTAAGGTAGAATTATGGAGAAACTTTACGTTTGGGTCTCTCGTAGATTGTGGCTTTTGACAACACCTGTAAATTCCTGGCAACCCAAAACCCAATCAGTTTTGTCCGTTTGCTGCTTCCCCAAGTCAATGCCAGTAATGTTCAAGTGATTAAAACTGAACTCTCTACTGAACCGGTTCGTGCTGACTCCCTAATCTTACTCAAAGCAGCCGATACGATTCTTCATCTGGAATTTGAGCGCATTCCTAAAGCTGACCCACCTTTACCAGAGCGGATGATCGACTATTGGTTAAGGCTCTATCGCAAATATCACTGTACCATTGAACAAGTGGTCATTTTCCTCAAACAGACTACTTCACCTGACGTTTATATCGATCGCTTCCAAGTCCAAAATACCCTTCACAAATATCGTGTCCTCCGTCTGTGGGAACAAGATCCTACTCCCTTCCTCAGTGATGCTGCTCTTCTCCCTTTAGCCCCTCTGACTCGTAGCAATGCGCCGCGAGATCTGCTACAACAGGTAGCAGAGGCCACGCGCAAAATTCCTGACCCCAATCAACGCAAAGAAATCATCGCCTGTACTGCTATTATGTCTGGACTCATTCACAACCCGGAAATTATTCAAGACCTCTTCCGCGAAGACCTACTAGAAGACTCTTCTTTCTATCAATTCATCCTGCAAAAAGGTCGCCAAGAAGGTCTTAAACAAGGTCGCCAGGAAGCGGTCTTCATGATGTTACGTCAGAAAATTGGTACGATCGCAGCAGAGACAGAAGAGAAAATTTATAATTTGTCGTTTACCCAACTCCAAGCGTTAATGGAAGCAATGCCTAACTTCCAAGAACAGCAGGACTTAACGGAATGGCTCGCTAGTATCCCTCAATGACCGTTGATGACGCATTAAGCTTGCCCCATCACTCGCAACATCAATTTTCTGGTCAGTCCCCAATTCCGTCTGATGAGCTGAGTTTGTTCTAATAGCCATATGATAGCTTAGATAACAGGCCGTTTTAATTCATCTAAAGCCTATGGTGACTGATACAGGCGATCGCACAACTCTCACGCTCAGTGTGGCAGACCGACTCAATTTTTTAACCAAGCTGGTCATCTTCCAAGATCTCGCTCAAACGGAGTTCATAGAACAGTTAGCGACTCATTTAGAAGAGGTGCAGTTTCCCGCAGACCATACCATTTTTGCTCAGGGCGATCGCGGCGATTTACTCTATATTCTCTTTTCTGGTCGGGTCAAAGTCCATTTTGATGACGTGCAACTGGCAGAACTGACCCCTGGATCTTATTTTGGTGAAATGGCGATCTTTGAATCCCGGCCGCGATCGGCCTCTGTAACAACCCTAGAACCCTGTCAATGTCTGGTCTTAACCCAAGAACAAGTTTATCAAGCCATTAAAGAACGGCCCAAAGTAGCGATACAAATGATTAATGTTCTCTGCCAACGAGTGCGTAAACTCAATCGCCTCTTTGGGGCATCGGAAGACTTATTTTATAACCAGGTACAACAGCAAGTTTTATCATGATCTCTACACAATCTCTAGAACGGCTTAAAGATATTCCCATCTTTGGCAATATTGAAGCTAAAGATGATAGTTTTTTAGCAGAAATTGCTAATCAATTGGGAGAAATCGAATTTCCCGCAGGTCACACCATTTTCCGTCAAGATGAAATTGGCTCTTATCTCTATATTCTGGTCTCTGGACAGGTAGAAGTCCATCTCGGCGGTCTCAGACTAGCCCAGTTCAACCCCGGTGACTATTTTGGGGAAATGTCAGTTTTAGATTCCCAATCCCATTCGGCTTCTGTGACGGCGATAGAACAGTGTAAGTGTTTGGTGCTATCCCAAAAACATCTTTATGAGGCGATCGAAAAATATCCAGAATTGGGATTAAATATTATTCGCATGTTGTGTCAACGAGTTCGCACCCTCAACCGTCATATCACGGCTTGGTTAAGAGGGTTGTTAACCATTGCTTGGGCAGATGGCGAATATAATCCAGAGGAAAAAGAGCTAATTGCTGAATTAATTAAGGACGAGTTAGGGACTAATCTCAATTTAGGTTCCCTGAAACCGATTACTGGCGAGGAATTGGCAGCCGTTTTAGGGCGCGAAACTTCTGTGGCAGAGAATTTTTTACGCACGGGCGTAATTATGGCTCTGGCTAATGGCACCTATTCAGAGGAGGAAGATCGGGTATTGCAAGAGTATTGTGCAGCCCTAGAACCATCAAATGAAGTATTAGATGTCCTGAAGTTTTTATTGATTACTTCAGAAACTTTACCGGAGCAAAAACGCCAAGCACTCATGGAAAAGTTGCAACAGACTTTTCCGGAAGGAGATGTTTTATATCCGGTACGCCAGTGGTTAGATGGCTTGGATATTAATACGCCTTATATGGCTAGGTTCCTTTGTAAAATGATTCCACCCCAATGCCCGTTTGAACGGGATATTAAACTGTTTGGCCATAAAATTGTCCATATTCCACCGATGTGTAAGTTAAATCCCCTCTATGAGCAGTTGGTAGGGTTGCGTTTCCGCGCTCTGTCCTATCTTGCGGATGATTGTCAGGAGGATATTTCTCGATATATTTAACTTGAGTTGGGGGAAATGAGGATTTTGTGTTCTCTCCCCATATCCCTCTCCTGTCACTCTCCGAAAAGCTTTAGCTTTTCGGAATCGTAGACGGTGTGGATGCGTTTTGAGGACTACTGTGCAGCCAACACACAGCCGTTTTGGTTGCCGACCAGGGCAATGCCAGGACCGCCAGGCATCTGGTTTTGCCAGGTTTGCGCCAGGGAGAACCGGCACCAGCGGCTATTTCCATCAGTCCCCTTGACCCAGGTGACAAAAAGGAAATCTTGACTCAGTGAGTCGTTAATATTATCAATCTGATCCTGTGGGGGATCAATCATCCAGATCTGCGGTGTGTTGGCCGGAAACCGAATCCGCAAATCATCGATCTCTTCGTTGCCGGTGTAACCATCTGCCCCCATCGTTGGATTCGGACTATTTGGCGGGTTGGGTAAGGCAGGAATATCTTGGGGGGCAGCTAGGCCCCTCACCGTCAAGTTTTGGCCAAGGATGTTATCTCCTGCTAGCGGGTACTCCGCAGCCTCCTTCTGAAAGGGCATCCCGTTGATGAGGGGAATCTCAAGGGGTGACAAGGAGGCTCAATGGTAGAGAGAGTGGTGGGTTGAGGAGGCGATCGGTAAAAGAGTAAAGTGGTCGTGTAGAGACCACAAAAATATAAAAATGCTTCCTCAA
>NZ_JAGHZH010000072.1:0-15662 GCF_017746885.1 Roseofilum sp. SBFL
TGTCTTAGGTTTTGCTCCTACTACCAGTGCTATGATTGATATCCTCCTATCCGTAGCTATAAAGTTGATTAATCCTGAACCGTTAAAAAACTGGTTTACTCATTGTTGTTACTGTCCATCATAACAGCGCAAAGCGCTGTAATATCCAGCACCGTTTTGTTTATCAAATTTTACCAGAAGAAAAAATAATAAAAGTGATCCGAATGTGGACACACTATGAATCGTGAACTGAGAAATTGGTCGAGTTATCCTGATAGGGGATTAGTTGATTTTATGTATCGCTTACCGGATTCTAGCCAACTCAATATTGCTGCATTATCAGGATTATTCAACTCAACCACAAATTCTTATAAGTATTTATGGTTTTTGTCAATTCTGGATATTCTGAAAAGACGTGATTTTGATCCGACAGAATCGGTTAGGTTTCGAGAGCTTGTAATTGAGATGTTGGCAAATGCGTGGTATTCTCATCAATATTTTAAGCTCTCGTTTGGTACACAAGATCGGATCGCAAACAAATTAGATACCCTTCAATTGGACATTACTAATCCAATTTTAAGATTTACCGATACGGATAAACAGTTATTGCGTCAAACTATTTCAGCGCAAAATATAGATGATATTGTGGCTTTTATCAGTCGTTATGTCCCTTATCGGTTAATTCGTCCTTTCTTCGAGCAAGAGACGAGAGCCATTAAAGATGCCCAAGTTAACGCCACAATTATCCAGTTAGCGAAAGCAGAGTTTAATCTCAAAAATCCTTTATATTGCTTTGATGCTGAAGAACTAAAAGATTGTAATGCTATCATTTTATATCCTAATTGGGTCAAATATTTTCAGGATAATTATGCCATAGTTTGGGGCTGGGTCTCTTGGGAATGGTTAAAGTATATGCAGGCACGTAACCCGAATATTCCCAATGTGGTGAATAAGCTGTTTATGCCTCAACAACGTGATTCACTGACCCAACAGAAGAATTACTGGAAAACGGTTTTAACCAATCAAGAAGTAAACTGTATTTACTCTCAGACTCGATTAGATCCCAATCAGATTTCTCTGGATCATTATTTGCCTTGGTCATTTGTCGCTCACGATCGCCTTTGGAATCTGATTCCAACCCTCCCCTCGGTTAACTCGGCTAAGTCTAATCACTTGCCTGCACCAGAATATTTTGATAAATTTGTTGCATTACAACATTTAGGGCTAACGGTCTCTCACCAGAACTATCCCAGAGACAAATGGCTCAAGTATACCGAGTCTTTTATTGCTGAACTCAAAGTCAGTCAGGGCGAGGATTTATTAAACTTAGAGATTTTAAGCCATGCTTATGAACGCACGATCAACCCTTTGATCGGTTTGGCGAGTTTACAAGGATTTAGCCAGGGATGGGTGTATGACAATGAAGCAAAATGATCGAGCAATTTACCTTGATTATCAGGCGACAACACCGGTCGATCGCCGCATCGCCGATCGCATCCTCGAAACCATGACCACCAGCTTCGGGAACGCCAGCAGTATCGATCATCACTATGGTGACGAAGCTGCAAAAGCCGTGAAAAGAGCGCGTAAACAAATCGCTCAACTCGTCCAGGCTACCCCCAAAGACATCATCTTTACCTCTGGAGCCACCGAAAGCATCAATCTAGCCATTCAAGGGCACTTTCCCAAGTGTACGGATTGGCATCCACCTCGTCTCATTGTTTCTCCCGTTGAACACAAAGCCGTTTTAGACACTTGCAAAGCCTTGGAAGACCATGGACGGGTGGAAATTGAGTGGCTCAAAGTCGATCGCCAAGCGCGAATTGACTTAGAACAGCTCGAACACCTCTGTTCCCAAGGAGCCGATCTCCTGTGCCTCATGGCAGCCAATAACGAAGTCGGAACCATTTACCCCCTACAAACCATCGGTCAAATAGCCCAAAACCATTCTGTCCCCTGGTTCTGTGATGGCTCTCAAGCCGTCGGTAAAATTCCCATCAACTTCTCCGACTGGGGAATCACCTATCTCGCTATTTCCGGTCATAAACTCTACGCTCCCAAAGGCATTGGCGCATTGGTCATCCGTCCCCGTTATTCCCTCCATTCCCTGCTTCATGGGGGAGGGCAAGAGCGAGACATCCGTCCCGGAACCCTGAACACCCCCGGTATTGTCGGTTTAGGAGAAGCCTGTGCCTTACGCTACCAGGAAATGGAAGAAGATGAAACCAGAATCGCCCAAAACCGCGATCGCCTCCAATCTCTGCTCGCCGAAAATATCCCCAACCTGATCGTCAACGGCGACATCCACCACCGTTTAGCCGGAAACTTGCACATTTCCATTCCCCATATTCCTAACAGCGCCATTATTTCTAGAATCCGTCATCAACTCGCCATCTCCACCGGAGCAGCCTGTTCTTCCGGAACCCCAGCCCCCTCCCACGTTCTCCGAGCCATGCAATTGCCAGAAACTGAGATTGACGGAGCGCTACGAATCAGCCTCGGTAAATTTACTACAGAAACTGAGAGCGATCGCGCCGCTTCAATCTTAATAGAGGCGATTACGAAACTCAATCAACTCCTGAATTAAAAGCATCGCCACTTACGTTTTTAACAACTCAATTAACTCCGCCTTCTTCAATTTAGAATAACCTGATAATCCCCGTTCTTTAGCGATTTTTTTCAATTCAGTAACCGTCAAACTCTTCAGATCGGTTGTCTGAATCTCGGCTTGTGCTTCCTCTACAGTAGGAGTGGGTTGAGCACAGAGATAGAAGACTTCCTTAAATACATTCAACTTTGCCCCTTTGGTGATGCCACACTTGAGCTTCGTCACCTCCATTAAACTCGACTGCCAATGGTGGCGAGGTGCTTCAAAAATACGGTTAGTGGCAACCGCAAATTTTACTCCTTTTAAGGGATTAACTTCACGATGGATTAAGTAATCTAATCCTCGTTGAATGTCGTCAACCGTTGCCGTGGCTAAGTCTATTTTCGGTAAGCGCTCTTGAGACAGTAGCTCAGAGGCAGTTTGAGTCGCTTCTGAATCATCGGCAATGATACACCAGACTTTCTCTAAACCCGCTTCTTCAGCGACGGCATAGGCGAACATATTACTGATAACTTGGTAGCTATCTTGACCGATTTGTTTGACGACAATAGGGAGCCAATTGCGATCGCCTGCCTGACTGACTGCCTTCGCAGTCTCTTTAATCAGAAACTCATGCATCCTTACCGGTTCTCCCGGTTCAATTTCCTCTAAATAAAGGTACATTAGAGCGCCAATTTCCTGTTGCATTAGATAAAATACTCCCTCACTAACTTTTTGTAACTCTCCAAAACAGTTTTATGCAGATAAACCCCTGGTTTTCTAGCAAAAGCACCGTTCGCAATATAAGCATAGTTATTCACGGTAAAAACATCCCTATTTTGCGTCGATCGCTTATATTTAGGAAAGAAATAAGGAAAGAGATTTAATCCCAATTGCTTGTGATATCTATCAATAATTTCTTCAATCGCTTTCTGTGCTTGAACTTTCTGAGGCTCTGGAATTTTTGCACTGCCTTGATTGTAAAAAATGGGTAAAGCAATTGGATCGGCACAATCAGGAAAAAATATTTCCCGTTTTTGTCTGCCAACTTCTGGAAACAACTCCGATATTGCCATAGCTGCATTTTCTAAAGAGGCCAGATTATTATGCTGAGTCGGCATTAACACAACATCTGTGGTAATGATGGCTTCTTGACTAAAAATTTTCCAATTCGTTGGTGCATCAATAATAATGTAATCGTATTCATTTTTCAATGAATGTAACAACTGACTTAATCTACCTCTCGTTACCTTCGCCGTCAATTCTTGCTCTTTTAGATGCAGAAATTTTTGATCGGCGGGAATGACATCAAACCCATATTCTTTTCCCTGACGATATTTCACTCTATAGGTCGAGATAGCATTGACAATGTGATGGTTTCTGTAGTCCTCTAAGCAATCAGATAAAGATTCTGATGCCGCTTTAATCGCTAAGTTTTTGCTCAGATCTCTCTGATTAGGATCGAAGTCAACCACTAAAACTTTTTTATGATAGACTCCATTTAGAGTAGCGGCCAGATTAATGGTAGTTGTGGTTTTTCCCACTCCACCTTTATTATTATAGAGAGCAATAAATAATGCTCTTGTCGGCACTTCTATGTGTTGTTTGATATTAGCAATTTTTTGATCGATATTCTCTGCATTTAGTTGAATCAGTTTTGTCACCGGAAATACAACCTTGCCATGCTTGCGAAATAATTGAATATAATCTCCATTCGTAATTATACCCCAGTGCACAGACTGACAATAAGTTGCTTCAGAAGCTAGATAATACTTGAGTTGATCGACAGTCTTTTTATAGGGCGTTTTATGCATAAAATTAATATGCCGTCCTTTACTTTCAATGATTAAAAAGGGGTCTTGGCGAGTTTGAGAGAATTTATCAGTGCCCGTGTTTTTACGAGCGGCAAAATCAACCTTATGCTTACCTCTACCAATATAATATTCACAACAATATTCATGTTGAGTAAATCCTAGGAAATCTAAGAAAATAGGTATAAAATTTTGGTTAACACTAGATTCTGAAGCCTGTTCGGGAAGAGATAACCAAGCTCTCTGGAGTGCAGATTGGGTCATGAGATTAGGACGGAGAGTATAATTGTAGGAATAATTTGTATCTTACCGCACTTAGACCCTGATTTTGGTTATGAAGCTCTTAAGACTCAACCGTGTATCCACAATATTGCTGATGGTTGTAGGCGTAATCCTATTTACCAGTTGTAGCCTATTAAATGGCAATAGTCAGGCCCAAACTCAAACTTGGCCGAAATTTGCCCAACCGATTCAGTGTTCTTTAGGAGAGGACTGTTATATTCTGCGCTATGTAGACCGCGATCCAGGGCCAGGTTATGTGGATGTGGGATGTGGCCGGATGACGGATGATGGTCATTCTGGAACGGATTTTGGGATTCCGGATGAATGGGCAATGCAGCAAGGTGTACCGGTTCTGGCGGCTGCTCCTGGGCGAGTGTTACGGGTACGGGATGGGATCGAAGATAGGCGGATTACATCTCCGGCAGATTTAGAGGCGATTGAAGGGATTAATTGTGGCAATGGTATGGTCATCGATCATGGCCAGGGTTGGGAAACCCAATATTGTCATTTACGCCAGGGGAGTGTGGCAGTGCAACCGGGAACGGAGGTACAAACAGGCACGGTGTTGGGAATGGTTGGGTCTTCGGGAGAGTCTTCGTTTCCCCATGTGCATTTGACAGTGCGGTATCAGGGGAATGTGGTCGATCCGTTTGTGGGGCCGGAAGCGGAGCCGGGATGTAATGTTTCGGGGACTTCCCTCTGGAGTACGGATATTGAGTATCAACCGACGGGGTTAATTCGAGCGGGGTTTGCTACTGAAGTGCCGGATCTCGATCAGGTATGGTCGGGTGAGTTTCGTGACGAGCAGTTATCGGTACAAGGGGAGGCTTTGGTGTTTTGGGTGCATGGGTTTGGGGGGTTGCAAGGAGATGAGGAACAGTTGCGGGTCATCGATCCCCAGGGTCAGGTGGTTAGTGATGGAACAAGAGTGCGCGATCGCCCCAATCGCATCATTTTAGCCTATGCTGGTAAGAAAAATACCCGCGATCGCCCCCTGATTCCAGGAACTTGGCGCGGGGAATATCAACTTAAACGCGGCGATAAGACCTTGATTAATGTAACTAAAATGGTTGAAGTCCAGTAACATAGCGCTTTGCATTGGTAATAGGTAATGGGTAAACCCGTTTTTCCCCTGCTCCCGTAAGAGAGAAGGAAACATCTACACCAAACGCCGTACTGTTTCTAATAACAACTCCTGACTAAACCCTCCCTTCGTTAAATAAGCACTTGCCCCAGCTTCTGCGCCCCGATGTTTATCTTCATCGGAAGCCAAAGACGTGACTAAAATAATCGGTAAATCGGCATATTCCTTATGCTCCCGAATTTTAGCCGCTAATGATAATCCATCTAAATTGGGCATTTGCACATCAGAAATCACACCATCAAAATGACGACCTCTGAGCTTATTATAAGCATCCAAGCCATCCACCGCTGTGACCACCTCATAACCGGCACTTTCCAAAATTCGTTTTTCTTGGGTGCGGGTGGCGATCGAATCTTCTGCTAATAATAAAACGGCTGATTTTCGATGCTCTTCTTTTTGTTTTACTACCTGTGACGACTGAATTTTACGTTGGAGATTTCTCTTCTGGACTGACTTGATTAAATCTTGGGGATTTAAAACCATACAGACTTCCCCCGTGCCTAAGATAGTCGCCCCGGAGATATTACGTACCCGTTGCAGTAATCGACTTTGGGGTTTAAGAATAATATCCTGTTGATCGAGCAACTCATCCACAATTACTCCTAATAATTCTTGCCCGACTTGTAGAATAAGACAAGGCAAAAGTTCCCTCGTTTTAGGGATGTATGACTCAGACTCAGATTCAGAAGAAGAGGATAATTCTAAAATTTCTTCGAGTCTAGCAATAGAAATCGGCCGATCTCCCATTGCATAAGTATCTCGACCTTCGATCGCAAAGATTTGATGCTCTGGAATCAACAAAGTGGTCTTCACAAATTCCACCGGAATGGCATAGGTTGAATCCTGAACTGAGACCAATAACACGGAAGCCGTGGCTAAACTGGTACTCAGTTGAATGGTAAACTTACACCCTTTACCGGGAGTCGATTCAACATGAATATTTCCCTTCAAATGTTCAACATTGGTACGCACCACATCTAAGCCAACACCGCGTCCAGAAACTTCGGTTACGAACTGTCGAGTGGAAAAACCAGGGGCAAAAATGAGAGATTGAATTTGTTGATCGGTCATGGCTTCAAGTTCTTCAGGTCGCCGTAATCCTTTTTCTTTAGCTGTGTGTTTAATGTAGTCAAGGTTTAAGCCTTGACCGTCATCCTCAAGTTCAATAATAATACTATTGCCAATTTGAGATCCTCTAAGATGAATCGTTGCTTGGGCTGGTTTGCCTTGAGCAATACGTTCATCAGGAGTTTCAATGCCATGATCGATACTATTACGGATCATGTGCATTAAAGGGTCTTTCATTTCTTCTAAAATGCGTTTATCGGCTTTCGTTTCTGCACCTTCAAGAATTAAGTTAACTTGTTTTCCTTGTTGTTTGGCTAAATCGCGAACTAAACGTGGAAACAGGTTAAAAATGGTGGATAATGGCAACAGGCGTAGGGTGCGAATGCCAGAATCGAGTTGATTGGCGATCGCCTCTAAGCGAGCTACATCTTCGGAGGCTCGCGATCGCAACTGATTTAACAGTTTCCCCATCTCTTCTAAATACTCTTCATGGCGTTTTTTGAGCGCTTGCAACTTATCCAGACTCTGCTCAAAACCCAGATTGCCATAGGTTTGCCGGTTCCACTCTTCCCACAAATTGACCATATCATTCATCGTATTGATATGGTGAGCCATGCGGATTTTACTGACTGTTAACTCTCCCGTTTGCGTCATCAAATCATCTAGATTTTGAGTTGGAACCCGCACACTCTCAATTCGATATTTAGATCTGACTATCGGTGCGTCCTGCTTTGAGGCTGTCTGTTGAGGAACGGGTGGGGGAGATGGGGACGCGGGGACAGGGGGACGCGGGGAAACGGAGATGGGTTCTACAGGCTCTTGTGGCTCCTGTACTACGGGTTCTGGTTCGGGAAGGGAGACCTCCGGTGCAGATGGCACTTCTGGTGGTGCTGGTGGCTCCTCTGGCTGGGGTTTCGACTCCGGTTCGGGAAGGGAGACCTCCATCGCAGATACTGCTTCTTCTGGCTCGATTGGCTCCTCTGGTTCGGTTTTGGGTTCCGAGGCTGCTTCTTCTGGCTCTAGGGGTTGCTCTGGCTGGGTTTCAGCTTGAAAAGTAAGGCTTTCGGGGATATTCGCTCCCATAAGCACCGCCAACACTTTATAGCCTTGAATGCCTGAAGGCTCACCAGTGACTGCTTCCTGGGCAATTTTGCCCATGGCATCTAAACCATAGTAGAGGCGATCGCCCATTCCTCCCTGAAGTACGGTACTATCCTCTTTAAGTTTACCCACCACTTGCTCGATTTGATGGGCCAGAGATTCCACCTCCTTCACCCCCAACATGCGCGAGTCTCCTTTGAGGGTATGAGCTTCTCGCAGCACTTCTTGAAGTTTTTCCCCATCCTCTGGGTGTTGCTCTAAGTGCAAAATACCTGCCTCTAGATTTTGCAGGTGTTCCTCGCTAGAGACCTTATAAAGTTGCCGCAGTTCTTCATCTTCGATGATCATAATTCACCTGGGATCGACAGAAAGGACTTAAGTGTAAAAGGGTGGGTCGTTGCTCAAAAGTTGCTCAAAGATTATTCATCAAATAGCAGACATCCGATCTGATAAGGTTCTATTGTTTAGACCTTATCGTGGGGTTAACCTCATGCACCACTCTAACCACGTCATCGAATGTAAAGATCGACCAGATGTCATTGAGGAATTTCAATATCTTCAAACTCAATGGCGAAATTCACTCTCCCATCAAAGTTGTGAGTTACCTCAAAGGGTCGATCAAAGTGCGATCGCGCCAGTGAAACGGAGTTTTATCCCCCCGACTTGGCAGACTTCGCACCTAAGCGAACCTGATGATTATGATATCTTGGTTATTCCGTCTCTGACCTTAGATCAACAAGAACTTCAGAAAGTCGAAGGGGTAATGCACTACGAAGAGCGGATGCTCTTTTCTCTGATTCGATTAAAAAATCCTCACACTCGCCTCGTTTATGTCACCTCCGAACCCCTACCAGAGATTATTATTGATTATTATCTCCATCTTTTACCCGGTATTCCCTTTTCCCATGCTAGAGATCGCCTGTTACTCTTCTCCGCTTACGATCGCTCCTGTAAATCTCTAACAGAAAAAATTTTAGACCGTCCCCGTCTGATCGAACGAATTCGGCGATCGCTCCGTTCCCCTCGATCCTATATGGTGTGTTTTAATTCCACCTCCTGGGAACGGGAATTATCCGTCAGATTGCAACTTCCCCTGTTTGCTTGCGATCCCAATTTACTCTATTGGGGCACAAAATCGGGCAGTCGAGAAATTTTTGCCCAATGTAACATTCCCCATCCCGATGGCTGTTATTCTGTGTGGAACTGCCCAGACTTAGCCGAAGCATCCGCCGAGTTATGGGAGCGACAACCCCATCTAAAGCGCATGGTTATTAAGCTCAATGAAGGCTTTTCTGGTGAAGGCAATGCCTTACTCCATTTAACTCCCATTGCTGATTATCAACCGGGAAAGGCTTCCCATGGCGATCGCGTCCGCGCCATTAAAAACCAGTTTCAGGATCTCAGATTTCAAGGCCCTGGAGAAACCTGGCCCAGCTTTAGCTCCCGTATTCCCGAATTAGGCGCTATTGTCGAAGCCTTTATTGAAGGAGACAAAAAGCGATCGCCCAGTGTCCAAGCCCAAATCACCCCCTTAGGAACCGTAGAAATCCTCTCCACCCATGACCAAATTTTAGGCGGTCCTGATGGACAAATTTATCTAGGGTGTCAATTTCCCGCCGACGAAGCCTATCGCCTTAAAATCCAGAAATTTGGCCGCTTAATTGGCCAAAACTTAGCCGAAAAAGGAGCTTTAGAGCGTTTTGCCATTGATTTTATCGTCGTTCCTTCTGGAGATAAGGCTTCTTCCGATTGGGATGTATTTGCCATTGAAATCAATCTGCGCTGTGGAGGCACAACCCATCCATTTATGACTTTACAATATTTGACCGGAGGCTTTTATAATTCTGAGGATGGCTTATTTTATAGCCAAAAAGGGCGGCCGAAATACTATCTAGCGACCGACAATTTGAAAAACAAACGTTATCAAGGATTATTGCCCCATGATTTAATCGATATTATCGCCCATCATAATCTTCATTTTGACACGGGAACTGAAACCGGAACCGTATTTCATTTAATGGGAACCTTGTCTGAATTTGGCAAACTGGGATTAACCAATATCGGCGATTCTTTAGCCCAATGTGAACTCAGTTATCAAAACGTAATTTCGGTTTTAGATCAAGAGACCCAACTCTATACTGGAACCGCTAAAACTCCAATTTCACCGCAGTCCAACGTTGTCGGCAATCCTCTCACTCATCCTTAAAGCGCTTTCGGCTTCGCCAACATCAAACGTGCTAGGTAATCGGTGCTGGGAAACCGATTATTCCTACATTTGGTTGAACCAGGCGATTAAATCGTCAACACAATTAAAGTCGAGTAAGGCTTCTCCCAACGCTTCTACTCGATCAATTTCTAAGGCTTTAATTTCCGTTTCCAGTTCAGAATCAATCTCGCCTAATTTACGCTTAATCAGACGGATAATTAATTCTTTCTCTCGCATCAATCCTTGATCGATGCCTCGTTCGATACCTTTTTCCATCCAACTGGTGATAATTTCCATACCTGCCTCCTGTTCGGGTTGAGTAAATGTGCGAATTTCCTGTTCAAATTTTATCTCTTCTGAAGTATTCAGCTTGAGATAAGTATCCACAAATCCTGAGATTAACTGCATCCGGGCTGGATCTAGCTTCAAAGTCGTTAATAATCGTAAACATTGGGCCTTGACTTTGGGTCTATCTTGGGGGTCAATTCTCATTTTAGCCATCAAAGCAGAAGCGATGGGATTTGGCTGATTGAGGAAGTCTCGCCAATTGAGACGATTGAGTTGCACAACCTGATACTTAAATTCTAAAACCTTCAAATCAGGAAAGGTGACTTGATATTTATTTTTGGCTTCCTTGAGAGGGATATTGTAGGAGAAGATGACAATGGGATAAACGGGTAGGGCAAATTTTTCATGTAAGCGAGAAAAATAGACAAACATTCGTCGCTCAAAGTCTTTTTGTGAACTGGCTTGTGCTTCTACATGAATGAGAAAATAAGAGGGCTTTCCGCGAAATTTGACTTGTGCAATTAAATCGCTTTCGTGTTTCTCTCCTTCGGTGACATCAGTAAATACTTCCTTATCCAGTAAAATAATGGATTGAGTGTCTATATAATCGATGACTTGAGGGAAGAACAATTCAAGGAATTCAACAAAAAACGTTGAGAGCAATTCTTTAAATAAACGATCGTGGTCAATCATTTTAGACATAAGTTCAAGGCAAGACAATCTGTCAATTTTTCATAACTGCGGTTTAATCTGATCCTGGGGAATCTCTGGTGCAGTTACACTCTCTTTGAATTGATAGCCTTGTTGTTGCAGGTCTTGGACAAAATCGGTCGTGTCTAAAGGGACAGACTCCGGCTGAGGTTTTGGAGTCTGGGGTTGATGGCGTTGATGTTTGAGTTTAGCTTTGCGTCCCATAGAATTATAGTGCTACGCGCTGGTAATGGGTAATCGGTAATAGCAGATTGACTGCTATTTTACCAAAGGATTTGATGACGGGAGAAATCCCCAAGAGTCCGTAGAGATGAAGCAAGCTGGGTTTTAGGGTGTAGGGTTTCTGGAGGAGCGTTAACACCTCCCCAATTTTGAGCTAATTGGCGCAATAATTCATCCTGTTGCACGCGAAAGCCTTCAATATCCCAGCCTTGATTCATAATACTAAACCAAACTAAACCCCGATCGCGGGTAAAAATGACTCCAGCTAAAGCACTGACGGTTGATAATGTACCGGTTTTAACGATACTATACTGAGGAGGCTGGCGATCGCTAATGGTTCCTCCATCATAACCGACCACCGGAAAAACATGGGCAATACTGAGGTCATAAAACTGTAAATACCGCTGTATTGCCATCAGTAATAAGACGGAAGCCCGGGGAGACATCCGGTTATCGACTCCCAATCCCGATCCATTGATCAGGTAAATTTCATCCGAGGGAATACCGGCAAAACCAGCCGCCATCTCTTCAATTCGATCCTCTCCTCCTAGGGATTCGGCTAGAGTTTCGGCCAAGAAATTGTGACTATGAACATTCAGTCGTTTGAGGATGTCCAGGAGGGCGAGGGACTGATGACGCAACACTGGAGTTAAGTTAGCTGGGGGTAGCTCCTGGGAGCGAATGGAACCGGCGATCGCCACTTGGGGACGCGGTAAATCATGGGGTAAACTGCGATACTGATTTTCTATATAGCTACTCCAGAGATGAGCATTCATACTGCGATAGAAGAGTGCCCCCACCGTTGCTGGATCGGTTTCATAATTCATCCACAGGGGGCCAGTAATGATTAAATCGCCTGTTACTTCGGTAATTCCTAATTCATGAAGTTGTTGACCGATCGCGATCGCCTCTTGCCAGACTAAGAGCGGATCGCCACCTCCAATAATCACTAAATCTCCTTCAACCACACCATCGTTGATTTCACCGGCGATCGCCACTTGAGTCGTAAACTGATGATAGGGGCCCCACTCCTTCAGAGCGGCTAACGTGGTTGCCACCTTGGTTAAAGAAGCGCCAGAAAAAAGAGTGGTCCCCTGATGCTCAAATAAAACTTGTTCTCCTGATTGTAGCCATAGGCCCTGATAGCTTTGACCGAGACTTTTTTGACTCCAACTGTTCAGATAAGGGTCGATCAACTCGGTTAGATTAACCCCTCGATCGGAATGCAGAACCCAGCGAGACGTATTTTGTTGCCAAGTAACTGGGATCTGCAAAACATCTTCTAATCCTGCTCGATCTAACCACAAGGCTAGGGGAATTGCACTTAACCACTCCAACACGCTCGATCTCCCGTTCAGAAAAACACTCCTGAGTAGGGGCGAAAAATATGCAAGCCCCTACAGCCTTTCCCTATTCCCCAGCGCATTCATGTCCGCGATAGCGGAATGCGCTGTATTATAACTCTTGGCTAAACGTAACTTAAGATAACATTGCCATGCCCACAACCGCAGATTTTTTACAGGCTTCAGAATGGTTTGCGATCGCCACTGGAGTCACTATTGCCTTTACCGTCCTTTGCTTTATCTTCAAGTGGGGGTTTCGCTTTCGCTTTGTTGGTGTGAGTTCGTTTATGGTGGTCTTAACCGTCAGTGTATTTGCCTTAAGCTTAGTTCCCTTTACCCGAACCGTCGTTCCCGGAGCAGTGCGTTACTCTCTGGTGTTCGACAATGGCGCAACTCATACCGTGATTGCCGTACCGCCCCAAATTACGGAATCGGAATTAGAAGCAACTCTTAAACAAGCAGCCATGAACCTCTTTTCCTATGGGCGACCAACAACAGAGGGCGATCTCCCTACTGTACTGGCACGCACTATTATCCACCCCGAACCCCAAATATCCGAACCGATCTATTTAGGAAAAGCTAAACAATCGGTCTATCAGGAAGATCGAGACATTAAAGTAGAAATTAACCAACAACAACTAAACCTACTTCAGACTTTAAATCCTTCTTAATTAGGAGATGCTATAGATGATCCAATCCACCCCATTAACTTCTGACTCTACAACTTTGCTGCGCTCGATCGCTCCAGTAGCCAGTCGGATAACCATTCATGTAGCACCAGCACGAGCGATCCGAGGATCGCAGATTTTAGACGAATGTGGCCCAGAATTAGCGGCTTTAGGTCAGCGTCCCTTGGTAATCGGGGGCGATCGCTCTTTGAATGCGATTAAAGAGCGTCTATTTCCCGTTCTTCAAGACCAAGGGTTAACGGCTCAAACGGCTTCCTATCTCCCGGACTGTAGCGAAACCTCTTTAGAAACCCTACGTCAAGCGGTAGCCGATCATCAAGCTGATTTTATTATTGGTGTCGGTGGGGGTAAAGCCTTAGATACGGCTAAACTGGTTGCCCATCAATGCCATTTGGCGATCGCCACCCTACCCACTTCTGGAGCAACCTGTGCCGCTTGGACTGCTCTCTCGAATGTCTATTCTGATCGGGGGGCATTTCTCTATGATGTTCCTCTAGAGCGCTGTCCCGATCTGCTGATCCTGGACTACAATCTGATGCTCACTGCTCCGAAGCGGACATTAGTCGCCGGAATTGGAGATGCGATCGCCAAATGGTATGAATCTTCTGTGAGTAGCGGTCATTCGGAACAAACTTTAATTATCGCAGCCGTGCAACAAGCTAGAGTTCTGCGCGATATCCTTCTGCAACATTCCCTAGAAGGACTGCAAAATCCTGGAAGTGAGACCTGGCAACAAATTGTCGATGCTTGCGTGTTGATGGCGGGAGTGAGTGGCGGCTTGGGGGGCGCTCAATGTCGCACCGTAGCAGCCCATGCCGTACATAATGGTTTAACTCATATTTGCACCAATCATAAGACCCTCCATGGGGAGAAAGTTGCCTATGGCATTTTGGTGCAACTGCGCCTAGAAGAAATGATTCAAAATAATCATTTAGCTCTCTCTGCTCGCCAACAGTTGATTCAGTTTTACGATCAAATTGGTTTACCCAAAACCTTAGAAGACTTGGGTTTAGCGGAGGTAACATTAGCTCAATTACGGCAAGCTGCGGCGATCGCCTGTGCTGCATCTTCGGATATCCATCATCTTCCCTTTGCCGTAAATCCAGATCAGTTGGTGGCAGCCATGGTTTCGACCCTGAATTAGAGGGAATAGGGAATAGGGAATAGGGAATAGGAAAACCGGGTTTTCCCTCTTGCTTCTTGCCTTTTGCCTCCCCAATTGCCTATACTTTCTCGATTATGGTAATAATGTGAAATTATAACTCACCACCAAAAGGAGACCTTATGGCTGTGCAACCCCCACCCCCTCCTCCCATTACGCCCCGTCAGATGAATGTATTGCGTGTGGTTACGGCCATGGCGTGGTCTGATGGGGAGTTAGCCACGGAAGAAGTGGATGTGATGCTCGATCGCTTTAGTCAGTTGTTCGCTCCCGGAAATTCAACGCAACAGGAGGCACTTAAACAAGAGTTACGGGATTATATGATGCAAAATCTGCCTCTAGAGGAGTTAATTCCGAAGTTAGAGACCGTTGAAGAGCGTAAAGTTGCCTTGAAATTGGGGTATCAAGTAATTGCCTCTAGCGCCCGTACTCCTGATGAAGATTTGATTAATGCTGAAGAGGAAGAAGCGTATAAAAAGTTGGTTGAATTAGTGAATTTGCCCCCGGAAGAAGCCGCTACTATTGCCCAGGAAGCAGCTACAGAGATAGCTAAAGACCAAACGATGGTGGATACTTTGACTCAAGAATTGGCTAAATTTTTCGAGTCATAAATCCGTAGAATTGGCGTTATAAGGAGCGATCGCTGGCTTTGGACTCTGCTGTAAGCGGCGATCGCCTCTCCCCGTCAAAATCGGTTGCTCTAGCAAACCCCGATATGCTGAGGAAATCTCTGATACCATTTCTCTATGATGATGCGCTTTAAAAAGGGGCCCCAGCCCCTTGTCTCTCAGGGATCGATTAGTTGCAAGATTAAAGAGAAATGGTATGAAATGCTAGAATTCAGTTATCCCGAACGCATAATTGTCTTGCGATCGCTCAAGTTTAACGCCAAAGCTCAATAGCGTCCCATGTCCTACAGCAGCTTTAAAACCTTAAGGGGTGACAAGGAGGCTAAAAACTAGACTGTATAAGGGATAGAGCCTGTAGCCCTTGGGGAAAAAACCACCGCTTATGAGGTTTGCACTCCATTAATTCTTCAGCTAAAGAAGAGCCACATTGGAAGGAGTAA
>NZ_JAGHZH010000073.1:0-3447 GCF_017746885.1 Roseofilum sp. SBFL
GATGCTTTTCTAGGTCGGAAAGTTTTTGAATTAGGTTTTTCTTGGGCAGAGTTAATACTCGCTTGGGTACAAGGGTTTCAAAGCGAATCCCATCAACTTCGATAAAACTGCTTTCATTAGGTAGTATCTAGCCAACATGAATGAAAGCAGTTTTATCGAAGTTGATGGGATTCGCTTTGAAACCCTTGTACCCAAGCGAGTATTAACTCTGCCCAAGAAAAACCTAATTCAAAAACTTTCCGACCTAGAAAAGCATCTATCCAATAGGTGGTATTTGCTTTCAAACAATTATGCCAAACCATCAACCAGTCATTATTGGAGATCCAGTTCCTAGTTTGTTGAATCTTTAATTCAACTAGACGTTCGAGAAGAGAAAAATTATGATCTTAGAGCTTTTTAACAACTTATTTTTTAAAGAAAAGGGGGTTAACATGAGGATTTGGGAGCCAGAATTAATAGCATTGCCAATTCCCAAAAATGCCTCTGATGCCAGTATCGAAATCGAGCTTACTGTTTATGTAATTAATAACACCCTCGAATCCGTTCGTCTTCATCCAAATGACGCTCTGATGCCCGAACTGATAACCTCAAAGGGTCAAACATTACAGCCAGAAGTAGCTATAGAGGAATCTTTGAAGAATCTAGAGAAAATTCAAGCTATTAGGAGGAGAGCGCTCGGTGGCAGATTTCCATTGACTCGTTGGCTCTCAAATTTAGTTTTTAGGTTAAGACGACCACCCAAGATAATAAATCTTGACGATAGCTTAATCGAACCTGGAGAGGGCAAAAAAACTTCTCCAATTGTCAGGCTACTTTGGTATAATAACAAACTACAGCTAAAATTTATCAAACAATTTAGTTACTTACCAGTCAGTTTCAAGCTAAACGACAGTTGGTGTTTTCACGATCTGCAAGCAGATACCTATCAATTGAGGTTTACTAGAAAGAGTTCAAGCGATCGCACCTCAGCAGATTTGAAACCAGAAACGAAAACAGAGGCGATCGCTCCAGCTTTGGCAACTCAATTCCTAAGTCTGAGCTTGCAAGAGCCAGTAGGGCCTGACAACAGTGCGGTAGAAGTAGATGGGATTCGCTTTGAAACTCTAGTGCCGCAACCAAGGGTAATAGTTCCGAGATCGCAACCAAAGGTAAGAGTTCGGAATCCGCACTTAGACCCCTATACTCTCGTAGAGATTGGTATTCGTATTAGCAACAACACCTCCAGTTGTTTTCGGTTCAACTTATTTGCCAGCTTGATTCCACAACTGATAGGAACGGATGGTCAACCAATAGAGGCTGCCTATGGTTGTAGCTTAACTATAATACCAAAAGAATCAGATTTTCCTATAGTTAAGCCGGGAGAGAGTCTGACATTTTTTCCCAAGATAGCACAACTGTTTTGGGTGAAGGGAGAGCTTTTTTGCCTGAGCATTCCAGCCGGAGATGGAGGTGGTTGGGTTTTTGGATCGCTTTCTTTAGGAACCTATCAAATTAATTTTATATACAAAAATCAAGATAGGACAGTAGAAATACTAGATAAAGAAGGGAGAAATGCGAAATTACTGGAAGACATCTGGGTAGGGATGGTATTTACTCCATCAATCACTTTTAGTTTAGTTAGGTCTGAAACTGAAAAAAGTCTCTAGTCCATAAAAAAGTAGTCACTATTTTGTTGATAAATAACATAGGAGCGATAAAAGTGCAAAAGCAAAGTACATTCATACTTTTTCTGACAACAACTCTCCTGGGAATATTGCCAACTAGGTCTAGCTTGGCATTCTCGATTACTCCTCCTCCCTCAGACTTCTACAGATACACAAAGCCTTACTTTGTTGATATTGACAAGGGTATATGGGGTTATACTCAATTAGACGCATGGCCAGAGTCGGACCCCCGGCGGTATTTATCGAGAGGACAGGTTATTGAACTCAAACAAGGGGGAACCACAGGATTACTGAACTTACTAGAAAGTGAGTTTCCCAACTGGAACTTTGAGGAAACGGGAAACTTACAAGGTAGTTTTGATATTCAGGAATATTACTCGTGTGCTCCAAACCCTCTAGGATATGAGTGGTGTGGTCGTCACACATTGAATAGTGTCGGAGCTCATATTAGATGGAATTATAACCCCCAACCATTCTCTTTCGATCCCCAAGGTGATAATGTTCACTGGATTCAAAGGGTTATCGCTACCTTTTCACCATACAAAACAGTACCACCCTCCGGATATTTAGATTTCATCGATATTGTTCCTGGTCAGCAAAATCCTTACTACGATACTGAAGGAGCTGCCGAATCAGACTATTTTAGAGATTCTCCAGTATACAACTTTCCACATATAGAGAGTTTCTTTTATGCAGAAACTTACCTTGTTGAGGAAATCGCACCAAAGAAAGTAAAAATTTACAATGGTGTTAGATGGGGATGGGAAAACAAGATATCTCCCATTAAACTTGCAGAAAGTTTTTCTGAGAGCCTGAGTTCTGGTACAGAAGTAGACGACTTCAGCGTAGATGGACTAACTCCAGGAACACCATATATGGCTTGGACTAACAATAGCCTTCCTTCAAACCAATGCAACCCAAACACATATCTGAGGGGAGCCAGTCAGGACGGTTCTTGGCTTTATGATGAAAATAGTAGTCCTGAAGGAGATGGTTTTGCTTCAGCAATTTGGGGGACTGTTCCTAGTAGTGGTACTGTTGATTTATCTGTTGGGGTGGCATCGGGCGGTCGCCGTGGAGAAGATGAAGGTAACTACGAGCTTTTTGTCGCTTTATTAGATCCTCAAGACTTACCATCTGACATTTACCCCGTGAATAATGGGAGTAATATTGCACTCGGCGGTAGCGGTGGTGGTGGCATTATAGTCGGCGGTAGCGGAGGTGGTGGAATCATAGTCGGCGGTAGCGGTGGCGGTGGAGTCGATTGGGAGCCTCCAGGCCGCACTCAACAAAATCCCATACTTCCGAGTAGAATCGACTCTGATGGCTGGCAACACTTCTCTAACGTTCCCGGTTGTCGCTGGTATGACCCACCCATAGAGAAAGGATTTGAATTTGTCGCTACCGATGACACCCTATTTACAGAGATTCTAGATTTTCCCGTGGGTGAAGACGATTTGTTTACGGTTATGGTTGACGACCTAATTCTGGGAGAGTTTAGTCCCGGAGATAGAGTCGATTTTCTTTCCTTACTCGGTTCGGGTGTTTCCCGGTTTAAAGTAACTGATGGCGATCGCTCGCCACAACTGAATCGTTACAGTATAACCAATGTTTTCCAATTCAGTAATATTACTGTATCTTCGATCTCCTGATACAGGTAATATATAGCCAACATCAATAAAAACAATTTTATCGAGGTAAATGGGATTTTCTTTGAGACCCTTGTACCCAAGCAAGACCCAATAAATAAAAAAATGAAATCACATGAACCTTTTAGTAATAC
>NZ_JAGHZH010000074.1:0-22019 GCF_017746885.1 Roseofilum sp. SBFL
ACCAACAAAATCGTTGCTTCGGCAGAGCGAGCTACATGTTTCCGAAGTGTTAACTCTCCATCCATCGTCTACTCTACTCTTCAGCTCTTTACCTTCCCTCTTATTCTAGCCCTCTTTCGGCAGAGTGACAAAAGAGGGATTATCCTTTTTTGTCACTCTGGGAAAACTTTTCTCTTGTCTTGACTCAATTCTAGGACTCTTAGAGAATTGGCGATCGCCATGAGCTAGTTCTAACTTGCTAGAATAAAATCCCATCAATCTCCTAATCCAGATGATTCAAGCCCTAACTCCATCCCTAAGCTTAGAGGAATTTCTGGAGCGTCCAGAAACCAAACCGGCTCTAGAATATCTCAACGGAACCATTCAGGAAAAACCGATGCCCCAAGGTGAACATAGTCGCTTACAATACAGGCTCTGTTTGGCGATTAATACAGTGGCAGAAACGGCTAAGGTTGCTTGTGCGTTTCCCGAACTGCGTTGTACCTTTGGGGGACGTTCTATGGTTCCCGATATTGCTGTCTTTCGCTGGGAAAGAATTCCCCGAACTGATAGCGGAAAAATTGCCAATCGTTTTGACCTTCATCCCGATTGGGCTATTGAAATTTTATCGCCTAACCAAAATCACTCTCAGGCCTTAGATAAATTATTGCATTGTTCGCAAGCAGGCACCAGTCTGGGATGGCTCATTAATCCCGCAGAAGAAAGTACTTGGGTCATTCGAGAAAATCAACGCATTGATTTATTTACGACTGACGCACAACTGCCCATTTTAGAAGGGATTGATCTACAGTTGAGTGTCGAAGAAATTCTGGGTTGGTTAATCCTCTAAAATCCATTCCCTATTCTCTAGCATGAAGCACTGGCAAAAAATAGGGACGAACACTCTTCGTCCCTACTTCAATCAAAGTCTGATGAAATTAGCTCAAATCTTCTTCCACACGACCGTAGAAGATACCTTTGATTTTCACATCTACAGGCTCTTTGGCCCCTAAATCAGTATCCGAAGGTTGGACACTGACAAAAATTCCACCAAATTCTCCAGTGCTGGGGTCAACTTTCGTGACTTGTAAAGAAATCTCTCCTTCACCCACTTGAACCCGTTTCACATTAGCCAGGGTCAAATCGTCAGCATCTGCGCTAGAAGGTAAGGCAACGGCATTATCATAACCGGTCGCTACCCCTCTGGCTTTTGGATCGAGGAAGGTTGCTCCCCGATAGGAAGGAACCCGGAATTTACCTTCAAAATCAGTTGAGGTATTGATGCTATCTGCACTCGGTTGACTTTGAGCCAAGAGATTTTTGATAGTAAAGAAGAAGGGAACTTCTTCACCTCCAGGTAGGAGTACGGTAACAATTTGGAAATCAATTCCACCTTTTTCAGCAAAAGTCAGAGCTTTATCTGAATTAAAGGTCAGGTCTCCATAAACTTGAGTAAGGCTGGACGTTTTACGGGTAAGCACTTTACCGGGTACAAACTCAGCTTCTTTACGCTTGCTAGTGGCTTCTTCTTTAACAAAATAGTCATTAGGTTGCAAGCATAAATCAGTTAAGACGTAGGTCTTGCTGGAATCTAGGGGAATGGAACCTCTAGCGGTTTCTTCCAATTGGGGACAGTTATTCGCTAAACCTGTGTTTTTAATATCATCGTAGGTGTAGTCGCTGCCTACGGCTGGGCCTTCACTACAGGCGGTAATCAGACTCAAACACAAGGCTAAGATGACAGAAATAAAAGCGCGGTATTTCATAGTTGAGTTGTTAGCGTTGACCAAATGTGTTTTCCTCCAACGGAGTCGTGCTGCTCCGCACCTAAGAACGGATGGCTTAGGGTGGGGGAGCGGCAAAACTCTTTTAACCATAATTTCATAAAATGGTACGGCTAAGATCCCGTTAAGTTGCGTCAGTGAGCAGAGGGCTGGTTTAATCGTTGATAGACGGTGGCTAACCCGTGGCGATCGCCGACATTCCCTGGAAAGAGGACGACGGGTAAGTTGGGGAACCGGGGATGATCGATGGGAGTACGCACGAGGGAACATCCGGCTAGAATTTGGCCAAGCAGACGAGCCGATCGCAGAGCTAACCCATGACTGAGGACATCATTAGAGGTAATTCCGCCTTTACTAATTAAATAGCCGATGTCTTCCGGTAAGTTCTTAACTACACTCATTAGGACGTGAGACACCTGTTTGCCAAAGTCGAGCCGCGCTTGAATGGTGGGAAAGGTGAGTTCTTGGCGGGAGGTGTAGATAACGGGGGTTCTGCCTTGGCTGTGGATGTCTTGAACTTGGCTTAAAATGCTTTCTATGAGGTCTTCTTGACTGTTTGGGTCATTTTTGAGTAAATGGCTCACATCGACTTCTATACCGCTAATTTCTGGCTCTTCCAGCAGTTGGGAGAGTTGTTCTGTGGTTTTTTGTACATGGGAACCGACCAAAATTACGCCCGGTTTGCCTTCGCGCACATATTGATTCATGTGTTCAGCCATGACGGGTTGGGAAGGCAGTTGAGCAAGGGAGGTAAGAATACTGGCAGCGCTACGGAGGAGGAAACGTTTACCATGGGAACTAGCTCGCAATAAGTCACCAGCAAACCAGTCTAGATCGACTTGATGTTCTGCGTCTACGACTCCACATTGATTATTACTGAGGGTCATCAAGCGGTCAAAGCTGCCTTCGCGAATGTCTTCGAGCAGAAACCGTTGGACGCGATCTCTGCTAATTTGACCTTGGGTTTTCTGGGCAACATAATCGGGAAGATAGGAGTGGGAGTAACCAAAGACGGAATCTTTGGCGAATTCGGTTTCATGGACGGGGGTTGGGGTTCCGTCGATCATCAGATAATGGATACTATCGCGGGTGATCCGTCCGCCTTCAAAGAACGCAGGAATGAGAAAATGGGCATCAAAGGGGCCGAGTTCGGAGGCGATCGCATCGGTTTCAATGGGATAATGGCCGCGCAGCGTGGAGTCCGAGCGACTGACAACTAAGAAGTTTTCGATCTGTTCTGCGGCGATCGCCTGCTTCAAATTTTGGCACACTTCCACCGTCACTTCCTTCGCTTCTTCCGGAGTCAACGCCCTCGTATTCGTCAAAATAAACACAATCGGCGAATCATCCGTTAAGCCAAATCGCAGGGTTTCCACATCCCACTGCATCAGCAACAAACAACTATGCACCGTTTGCGAGCCGGTGGGATCGTCATCAAGAACAATTATTTTCGGTTGGGTACTCATGGGTTGGTGTAGAGCAATAACTCATAAAATTATACCAAATTCCGTTATCCCCATATGTTAAACTTCTATTGGTTTTCCCCTCGTTCTTCCAGCGAGTTTGCTCTATGCTCAGAAGCGTCAAAATTGAGAATTTTCGTGGCTTGCAATCTTTAGAGCTGCAAGATCTCGGTCGTTTAAATCTACTCGTTGGAGCCAATAATTGCGGTAAAACCTCTATCCTAGAAGCCATTCAACTGCTTTGTTCAAGAAATAGTCTTGAGTCGATACGAGATGCGATGATAAGACGAGGTGAATGTTTTTTTGAACAACAAAATAAGTCTCTTGACTTTGATATCCGTCACTTATTTTATCGTCATCTAATTGATCCAAATCTTGAATTTAAAATATCAGGACTCAATAATGATATTTGTGAAACAGTCATTGCAACAATAATTTTTGACTCTGATCGATTTCAATATTCAACAAACTTCAGAGATCGAACCTTTGAGTACATTGATCCTGATGCAGATATTTTCGATGAGTTGAGTCTGGTGATAACCTGGAGAAAAGGAGAAATGAGAAAAGATTGGGAAAAAGAAGAGTATCTTGACAACTTTCGTTTTCCCTTATCTATTGATGAAACAATCTCTGATGATTTAATCCTGAAATTTATCAGGTATGGTAAATCTCAGAAAAAAAACGAAGATCGAACAAATTTCATCGGATCATATTCACTCACTTCAGATACAATGATTGAGTTGTTTAATAATATTGTTTTAACATCAGAAGAGCAACCTGTATACCAAGCCCTTCAAACTATTGAGCCTAACTTTGAGCGGATTGCTGTATCATCTCAATCAACCCCGTTTTTGCAATCGCGAGAGGGCTTCCTCGTGCGTCTTTCCGATAGCGATCGCCCGGTTCCCATTGGCAGTCTGGGAGATGGCATCTGGCGCATGTTAGGACTCGCCTTAGCCATTGTTAATACCAGAGATGGTTTTTTATTCATTGATGAAATTGATACGGGTTTGCATTACACAGCCATGGCAGATATGTGGAAATTAGTCTGGGAAACCGCTAAACGCTTAAATGTACAAGTGTTTGCCACCACCCATAGCAGTGATTGTTGGCGCAGTTTAGCCACCATTGCTAGTGAAGAAGATGCCGCAGAAGATGGTATTAGAATCCACCGCATCGAACGGGATAAGCGTGAAAGTATTGTTTTTAGCGAAAAGGAAATTGCGATCGCAGCTACTCAAGACATTGAGGTGCGCTAACGATGGCACGTCAACAGAAACCAAATCCAAAAAAATTGATTGTTGAGGGAAATGAAGACCTCAGAGTTATCCCTGAATTGATAGAAGCTCATGGAGTTATTTGGGAACCCATTAAGAATGAACGAGTAGTGGAGATTATAGTCGCTGATGGAGATAAAAAGATTAACAAAGAGAGTATCTCAACTCGGTTCAAAGAATCTGGATTAACTGCCCTAGGAATAATCGTAGATGCAGATCAGGATTTAGAGGGACGCTGGAGGAGTATTAGAAACTTTTGCTTACCCAGTATTGCCGATATTCCCGAACAACTACCTGCCTCTGGACTCATTCATATCACGCCTGAGAATATTCGATTTGGAATTTGGATTATGCCAGATAACCAAACGCAAGGGATGTTAGAGACATTCCTAAAATATCTCGTTCCAGATAAAAGTCAAACCCTTTGGGAGTATGCCCAAGAAGTTGCTCAAGCAGCCAAGAAAAAAGAGGCAACCTTTAAATCTTCTCATGTCGATAAAGCGAATATCTATACCTGGTTAGCTTGGCAAGATCCACCGGGACGACAATTGCACGATGCAGTTAAGCAGAAAATTCTCGATCCGAATCATCCGAAAGCACAGGACTTTGTGAAGTGGTTCAAAGCATTATATCAGTTGTAACTCGTTTTTGGATTAACCTAAATTAGCAATAAATGCGAATATCTTGTCCACATTCATCCGCTAAATAGCATAGCGCCCGGAATCGCAGAGCAACCACTTCTTCATAGAGGGGATTTAACTTGCATAAGGGGGGAATATGACCAATTTTACGACCAAATAAATAGAGATCGCGGGCAAAAGGACATTGAACGGGAATGAGACGACAGACGAAATGGGCTATATTTTCATTACGGATTTCTAACTGATTGAGCCATTGACGTAAAGGAGATAAATAAAGCTCAATGGTCAATTCACTGCCTTTGATTTCAGGATTAGCAGGACGTTGGTTGAAGAGAAAATTGAACATCATCATGACTCCTAGTTGCTTGCATACTCCTAGTGTATGCATAAGTCAGCCGGATATCAAGAGGGTTTTAATATAATTTATTTTTATCTTTTATAAGGTGAGCTTACCCCATACTTGTCATAAATAGTATTCCTTAATACTGAAATAACCCTATTTTGTCTACAATCTGTCCTGTAAGATGGAGTAGATTTCATTGCGATGGAGATCGAGATCTGGGCAGTAATCGAGGGTTTTTTCGACTACTGGGGGAAGATCTTGGGCACTAATACCGTATTGGCCCAGACGAGGAATCGGTAAAATTTGCACCCATGCCTCTATAATATTGACTAATGCATCACAATAATAATTCGGACTTTGCTGAGTCCGGCCGTCAAAAAGCTCTCCCACCTTGGCTAGTTTCACCAGAATTGGATTTTGGGCATAACGGGTACGCAAGGCTTTTAAGCTCACCCGTAGAGCTGAACCGGCTAATGTGCTACAGGCGATGCGATAGGGAATGGGGCAAAAACTACTGAGGGTGATGGAGAGAGATTGTAGCAGTCCGATGGAGCTATTGGCTTGACTAATACCAGATGCGCAGGAGGCATAGGCCATTTTTCCCCGCACTGCTTGACTGCTTGCTCCCACTGCACAGGCGAGGAGTAAATTATCTTTGAGAGATTCTAAGCCACTCCAGATAATGGCTTCTGTTAAGGCGGAGGTATGAAGGGCAAATTCGGCTTCTATTAAGTGGGATAAAGTCACTAACCCACAAGTAGCGGTTAGGTCAGAAGGGCAGGAAATGGAGAGTTCTGGGTCTAAAATAACGGCATCTGGGATAAATTGGGGGTGAGTGAAAAAGGTTTTTGTGCCTCGAATTCCTACTCGGTCGATCGCAATTTTCGGGGTGACTTCATTTCCCGATCCAGAGGTAGTGGGAATGGCAATTAAGGGAATTTTGGGGTGGGTGAGGTAGCGGTTGGCGATTAAGGTTTGGATATGATCGATCGCCGAACTTTCTGGAGGAATACCACAAGCGATCGCTTTTCCCACATCAATCACACTGCCTCCCCCAATACTCACAATCGTATCAATCGATAAATCGCGGATTTCCGCACAGATGCCATCAATTAGAGAATCCGTCGGTTCGCGATCGCAAATGGTGTGATAGACTTCCCCAGCCGACTGACTTAAATTTGTCTTAATCTCATCTAACTTACCAGAGGCCTGCAAAGAGTTTGCACCTGTAATGAGCAGTACCCGATTACCCTGGAATTGGGTAATTAGACTGGATAATTCTCGAACTTGGCCAGCACCAAAGTAAATCGGGGGAACCTTGGAAAAACTAAAGGCTTTCATGGACAAGGGGTTCTGAGGTCTAAGGGATAAGGTTGTATCGTAACAACCCTACCCTTTGCCATTTTAGGCGAAAAATCCTGAGAATTGGAAAACTAGTAGTTCTCATTGCCGTTAGTGATATCCTAAATTTCAGTCGATTCCCCTAGATTCTCCGGAAAAAGGGAACTTTAAGCCTGGTTCTCTTGTGTTTTAGGGGACTGAGCCAGAATCTGACGAGGATAGCTCTCCAGATTCAATCTCTTGGATTGCTGCTTCTGGAGAATATCCTTCTAAACCCACCATAATAATCCCTGGTAAATATTCAGCCATCATCTCCACATTCGCTTTGACGATTCCCTTAAACAGAGCTTTGGAGAGGCGATCTCCTTCCACATCTATTCCTGTTTTAAACCGGATTTCCCCTGTCTCTGGATTCATTTCAAAGTTACCAATGGGCATTCCATAGTTGGCTTGCATCAAGAACTCAGACACGGCGGGCCAGCGATCTTGAGGGGTCTGAATCGGACATTCCGAATAAAACAGGCATATTTGTTGTTCTTCACGAGGCAGGGCATAGCAGGCCCACCCTCCCACATCGGGTTCCTCGAAATCAAACACGAGAGCATCTACTGGTTCAGAAACGCGATCGTAACTCCAGCCAATCTCTTCTAAAAAATCCATCATGATTTCTAACATAAGCAGTTTAGGTTAAATTTTGACTACCATTTAGGGGAAGGGGAGGTGTTCTTCCAGTCTCCTTTTTTACCAGGTCTCCATTTAGCACGTTTTTCGTCATATTCTTTGAGCTTCTCTGGATCAAAAACAATATCTGCAATATCGGACTTAATTTTCTTCTCCCGTTGCTGTTTCTGATCGTCAGACTCACTCTGAGGGGGTTGATTCCTTTTCTTCACATCTTCTTCAATCGCTTTGTACACATTTTCCTGTACTGTTTTCACTTTAGAGGTTTTCGGATTCTCCACGGGTTTGAGTTTGTATTTGAGAACAGTACCCAACAGTCCGCTCCGCTTTTCACTCTTAAAGCTTCCTAAACCAGGCACCTTCACGGTCACGTCTTGAACTCGACGCAAATCTACTTCAGTTTTCTTCTCAGCTTTCTGGCCATTTTTCCACTTCATTTCATGATTAAGATCGATACCCCAACCCAGAGTCGGATTTACCTCCGAACCTACCCCAGCGAACTCACCTATAGTACCTTTGATATTACCCAATGTGACTATATTTGCTATGGCATGACTCAGTGCTGTGGATTCCTCCAAGACCATACCTGCCCTTTGCGTCTTAGTTCTGCCGTCTGGGTTTTCCTGTTCTTTTCGAGTTAGTCTTTCCGCTAACTTGTATATGTTACCACCTAGGGTCGTCACTAATGTCTGTAGCATAGCTGCAATAAAACCGTTAATCGTCACAACCACTTCATGTTTGGTTTTCACCAAATTAGATTCATAGGTTTTAAACTTGCTCTTGCTTTTCTTGCGATCGTCTGTGCCACTATATTCTCGGGTATGCTTATATTTAACCTTCACACCCATACCTGCAAGTGGGTTTCCAACGCTAAATTTTCCTTCCACTTCTGTAAAGTGCATACCATAGTGTTTGCCTTTGTTTTTTTGACGACCCTTACCTTTGATCCTGTCCCATATCCCTAGCTCTTTCAGCTTGGCATATTTCTCTTTTTTCCCCAAATCTCCAGAAAGGGCTTTAATCGTATTTTTGTTATATCGCTTACCTGTGTTCGATTGATGCTCTGCCTTGATTTCGGCTACACTACCAGCAGCAGCTTTGCCCTTAACTCGGCCTAAGAAGCCTAGATCCACATAAACATCATCTGGTTTTTCCGTTTTACCCAAAACATCATCTTCAACTTTAGCCGCCCAGTTTTCAGAGGCACGATATCGAGCAGACGCGCTCTTTCCTTTACCCCAGAGCCGACTGGTGAGCGATCGCGGAATTACACGAGACTCACGAAAGCGACGATACAACCCATAAGAGAGTTGTTGCATCACATTCTGAGAATTAGTACCCTGAGCCTCAAAATAGCCTCCCAATTCTCCAGCAATTAGGGCAAGCCAACCCGTTGGATCTGCAACTCCACCTCCTACAGAAAACTCACCGCGTACTTTCAGTTTGCCTTTCTCTTTATTTTCCGCTTTCAACAAAGCAGTTAGGGTCAAAACCCCAATTCCCGCACCCACTGGAATGGCCAACGAAGCCTTAAGTTGGCTTTTATCCCGATATTTAGGAACAGCCAGATCAATTGCTGGAGCTAATTTGGAAAAAGCACCATCAAAGGTCTGTCCATAATACTTCCCGGAGAGTTCGACTAATTTTTCCTCTTGAGCTAGTTTTTCTTTGCCATACCCCGTTAATTGATCAAACTCATCTGGATTTTTGATCTTCGTCAGATCCGCGTATTTATTGTTGATGTTCAGGTCTGGAAACTCCTTTAGGGCGGGATATTTAGTCTGGAAATTGTTGCGGGTATCCTTCACCTGAGCCAAAAATTTTAACATCGCTGGATAACGATGTTTTCGACTCGTGTCATCTTCATGGCCAGTTAACCAACCCATCGCCAAGGTTTCTAGATGTGCAGACCATTTGAGCATACGAGCGCGATATTTATTGACATCGTTCATTAACTTTATGTAGTGCTGCTTCTTCGTCACGTCTTTTAGCTTCTCCTCGTCAAACCCCGCCGCTTGATCTACCGTCTCTTGATAGGGACGAAGAGAGTCGTAATAATAGTCGCCCAAAACACCATGTATCGCATCAATAGTTTTGCCAGATTTTGCTTTGCCAAATCTGGTTTTCGCCTTCATGACGTACTTTTCATACTCTTCTGGTTTCCAGATCCGATTGAGATCGGGAATCATATCTTTGGCAATCTCTGGTAAGTCCCACGTTCTCGTTTCATTTCCATGTTCGTCTTCTGTTCTTTTATCAAACTCCTTGAGAATACCCAATTGGGGTATTACCTGGTTTCCCAGCTCGATTTGTACCTGTTTGTCCAGTTGCTTTAAGGCATTGAGTTTCCTCAACTTATTACCCTCATTCTTAGCCACCCATGTCTTCGTTACTGCACGTATGTTTTTTAACAGACTTTCCCGTTTCACAAGGCTGTTCCTTCCTTGCTTTTCTTGGTGGTATTGATCGAGGAGTTTACAAATCTTATCAAAATTAGATTTTTGATACCATTTTTTCTTTTTAGGATTACCCACTCGAACTCGCAGTTCCGAACTAGTCATGAGGGGGTGGACTGGAGCCGGTGCGTTATACAGTAGGGGGGCCACACTCTCCGTCACTTTGGCTTCTAGTGGTGGGGGTTCGATTTTAGGAATGCTCATATCAACGCTAACCACATCTGGGGTATCTGGTAGGGGGGCCACACCTGGCGATACCTTGGGTTCTCCTAGTTGGGGGGGAGCAATCTTAGGAATGCCCATATCAACTACATCTGGGGTATCTGGTAGGGGAGCCATACCCGACGACACCTTGGGTCCTCCTAGTTGGGGGCCAGCTATATCAGGAATGTCCATATCCATCTTAGGAGCCTTCGGGGAACCTTTCTTAGGAGCCTTCGTGGTGCTGGTCTGGTCTTGGTTCTTGGTCTCAAGATGGGCCAGATAAGCCTTTAGATGCTCCCCCTTAGCCTGCACTACAGGCCCTCCGTTGAAGTGCAGGGGAGCCTCTCGCATGACGGAGAAGAGGGGGCCTTTAGGAAGGATGCCTTCTGTTTGGTCAGTTTTCTGGAGTGTGGGTTGTCGTTTCTGGGTTTGAGGAGAGATAGGGGGTGGCCCAAACTGGGAAGTTTTAAGCTTACGTTCGGACTTGGGAGAGCGGCGACGGACGCGATTAAAGGGCATAGGAATACCTCAATCGAGGGATGTTGTCGGGGGAGGACGGCTTGAACCAATGAATCAAAGGCGATCGCTCAAGATTCGACCTAATTTAATTTTTAGACCTCATAATTGCCCATTCAGAAGGGCAACCACCCAAATCATAAAGCACGATGATAAAATCCGTCTATGGTGTGCTATGCAATTAACGAATGCCTGTAAAAATATGAACTTGTATAGGACATTGTAAGATTTTAGTTAACGATCTCCAACCACACCAGAGGATTATTTGAGTATGACTATTGCTACCACAGCACCTCTCTTTTGTCAAGGAATCCAATTTTTTGCGGACACCCTCCCCGAATTTGCCACCTACGGCAACCAACCTGCCATTGAAGCAGGGAAAACGGAGATCGCCTCCCCCAGCGACCCGCGTGCTGCCTACCAAACCCTGCTCGCTGCCGATGCCCTGCGCTATCTGACCCTGCAAATCACCGCCTCCAAACAATCCGGACACCCCGGTGGATTCGCCAGCATTGCCGATGCGATCGCCTCCCTCGTCATGCTCGGTCACAAAAATATCATCACCGAAGTCGGTCACCATGCCCCCGGATTCTACAGCAATATGTTCCTCGATCGCTCCCTCGAAGACATGGGCATCAAAACCGTGCAGCAAATGCGCGAACGCTTTCGGGAAATGCACGGACTCCTCGGCCACCTCTCCGGCCAAATCCCCGGACTCCTCAACCCGGCCGGCCCCCTCGGCCAAGGGCAACACTTCGCCATGGCCGGAGCCAAACTCCACCCTGGCATCCTCTTCCCCGTCACCATCGGCGACGGTGGTCTCGGCGAACCCTACATCATGAGCAGCTTCGGCCACTTCCACACCGCCTTTCCCCACATCACCAACTTCCTCCCCATCCTCGTTTGGAACGGTTACTCCCAGGAACACCACAGCATGGTCTCCACCAAAACCAACGAAGACATGATCCAATACTGGGAAGGCAACGGCTTTGAAGAAGTCATCCTCGTCAACGCCAAAGACTTCGACGACACCAACCAACCCGGAGACTATGTGGACAGCACCCAATTCTCCTTCAAAAACCGGCTTGAATTCGTGCAAGAACTCCTCGCCGCCACCCACCAAGCCGCCCAATCTGCCCTAGGGGGTAAACTGACCGTCCTGATTGTCAAACAACTCAAAGGTGCAGGTGTTCACAAACGTGGCGCAAAATCCCACAACCTCTATCCCGGAGATAACACCGAAAAAGACTACATCGTGAGTGCCCTTCAAGAACGCGCCCTCACCCCTGAAGGCTGGCAACTCGTTCGCACCAACTTTGAGCGCGCTGCTGGAGGCCCTGCTTCTGGCCATGTCGTCACCGAAAAAGAACTCCCCGTACCCGAACTCGGACAACTGCCCCTCACTGAATATCCCGTCAAAGGTGACAAAAAAGTAGCTACCACTGCCATGGGTGAGTTAATCGTTCATGTGGGCAAAACCGACCCTAATTTCTTGTTGACTAACGCTGATGGTAATGCTGCATCGGGGATTAATAACGTCAATATCGGTCTGAAAATCCTCCATCCCACCCCTGATGAAGACTACTTCCAAGGGCCCCAAGGCCAAGTCTATGAACCCTTAAGTGAAGATGCCTGTGCAGGGTTAGCAGCAGGTCTTGCCCTCTTTGGAGCGCGTACCCTCTGGTGTTCCTATGAATCCTTCGCCATCAACGGCCTGCCCATTTGGCAAACTGTAACTCAAGCGATGGCAGAATTGCGCCGTCCCACCCCCTCAACCATTACCCTCTTTACTGCTGGAGCATTAGAGCAAGGGCGCAACGGTTGGACGCACCAACGGCCAGAAATTGAAAACTATTTTGCTGCCATGATGCGCAATGGTAATATTTTTCCGCTCTTCCCCTGCGATGCCAACAGTATCCAAGTATGTTATGAATGGGCATTGGGAACTAAGAATAAAGGAATTACGATTACGGCCAGTAAATCCCCCTTACCGGTTCGGACTACCCTCGACCAAACTCGTCAGGCTCTTCAAGATGGGGGAATCATTCTCCATGAAACCGAAGGGAAACAGAAGGTCGTGTTTGCTGTGATTGGTGATATGCCTTTAATTCCCACGTTTGAAGCCGCTCTAGAATTAGAAGATGAGGGCATTGGCGTGCGTATCGTTTCCGTAATTAATCCCCGACGGTTATATCGTCCCACCGATGTCGCTTGGGAAACTTGCACCGAAAAGGATAGCCATTTCTTAGATGATGTTGGGTTTGATCGTTTGTTTGCTGGTGATGCCTTAATTGGCATTACTGGAGGAGCTAGTGCCTTATTAGAACCAGTGATGTTGCGTAGTACCTGTAAGCGGGATACCTTTGCCTGGAAACGGGGAGAAACGGCTTCGAGCGCTGGGGAAATTATGGCGTACAACGGCTTGAGGGCGGAAAACCTAGCTAAGCGAGCCGAAGAGTTGTTAGGTCGTTAGAACAGAGAGTGGGCAGGGTATTGCACTAGAAGTTGGAGAACAAGGAAAATTCTCCAACTTCTAGTACCCTGACCGCACTACGATGATTCACGGATAGCCAGACCTTAGCTTTTAGACCTTTAAGCTAAGGTACCTCTCTGTCATATAAGTCAAACTCTTGTGGTGTTCCATTTAAGTGGTTGAGCAATTTTTCATATAACTCTTGATTACCATTTTGTGCTTCCCATACTTTCTCAATCCAGGTGAGTAAAAAAGCCTCACGCTGATCGATTTGACCATCATCTTTTGTGAAAGATCCCTGGCGCAATCTTTCTTTGACCTGATTGCTCCTAGATTTCAGATGCTCTAAAATATCTCTAGATACGAAGTCTAACTTACCCTCAATATGTGGATAAGCTTCAAGGACTTCGTCGATCAGGAGGTCAAATATTTTTTGGTGATTGAGCTGGGCCATGAGCTGGATTATCCTAAATTATTTTTGAATCAATTAAAAACTGTTCTTAGAGCCTATTCCCTATTCCCTATTCCCTATTCCCTGTTAAAGGCAACATCTTTTACAAAATCACCCAGGAGGTTCCCCAGTTGAAATTCACTATCATCTCCTTCTAAGAGAAGATGGGCCAAGTAGTTCATGGGAATTTCTAGACGATAGCAGAGATTTCATCGACTGTCTGGATGCGCCCTTTGTAGACAGCGTGCAGGAGGCGATCGATGGCAGCTCGTTCCTCATCAATGAGGGAATCTTCGAGGACAGCGGCTAAGAGTCCGTAACAGTCAGCTTGAGTGAGAGTGCGGGTTGTGCTGACTTGGGCAAAGAGTTCAGGTATGGCAAAGGGGAGTAGGCGTAGTTGAATCATAACTTTTCGATTAAAACTCATACTATTTGTACGATAAGGAAAGATGAAGCCGATCGGGGTGATGACTATCAGAGAAGGGTGTGATGTATGTCAAGATTGGAGTTGATTTCGATCGCTAAAGTAGGAGTATTAAATCGTCTTAAATAATACTTTTCAAGCTTAAAGAAGCTTCGTTAAGTTTTTGAGTCCCGATGCGGGTTTGGGAGATACTGGAGGCGGTTTCTTTGGCTCCTTGGTTAATGCTATTCATGGCTTCTACGATTTGTTGAATGGCGATCGCCTGTTGTTTAATGTTTAAGGAAATCTGCTGGTTATTCAGCACTACATCGTTAATCGCTTCAGCGACACCACTAAAGGCTTGGGCGGTTTTCTGAGCAATATCTACCCCAGAACTAACCGTTTTTGTTCCTTCTTCCGTCACCATCACCGTTGAATTAATCGACCCTTGAATATCCATCACTAAAGCATTAATTTTATCGGCTGATTTGCGACTTTGATCCGCTAATTTGCGGATTTCACTGGCCACTACTGCAAAACCTTTACCATGCTCTCCGGCTCGTACTGCTTCGACTGCAGCATTGAGGGCTAACATATTGGTTTGATTGGCTAAATCACTGACTAAGGCAGAAATATTACCAATTTGCCCAGTCTGTTCACTGAGCAAAACAATTTGTTGGGCGATCGCACTCACCTTTTCCCGTAAATCTTCCATCCCTTGCAGTGTATTATCTACCGCATCACTACCTCCTTGAGCTAAGATCAAGGCTTGTTGAGCCGCTGATACTGACGCTTCTGCCTGCTCAGAAACCTGACGAGAAGAAGCTCCTAACTCATCCATCGTTGTTGTGGTTTGATTCACCGAAGATGCTTGTTGAGTAACCGTCCGCTCTTGCTGTTCCACCGTAGCCGCAATTTCTGATGAAAACGCAGCTATTTCCTCTGTAGATTGATTAATGATTTTGGCCAATCCTCCAGAAATCCAAAAGGCGAAAGAGACCGTCACCACGGTTAAACATAGCGTTCCTAAAGAAATTACCCAAATCAATGTATGCAGAGCATTAGTTGCTTTTTCCGTTTCTAATTTGAGCAAATCTTCTTCCATCGATGAAAATCGATCGGTTATTCGATCAAAAGCTGTTGCAAACTCTGTTCCTTGCCCAGAACTAAAAAGGGCAATTGCTTCATCCTTTTTTCCTTCATCTGTTAAGAGATGTGTCTGGTCTGAAAACTCCTGATATTGATTTTTTAGATCAATGATCTGATCTAGAAGTCTCTCTTGTTCAGGGTTTTTCACTAAAGATTTTAATTCTATTGCAACAGCATCAAACTGACGAATGTATTCTTCGTATTCTTGCAAAAACCTTGGATTTTGAACAGCCAAATAGCCTCGATTACTCCGAATCATTCCCTGCCCACTTAAACTTAAATCACCAATATTTATAATCACTTCTTGAACTCGATCTACCGTTTGAAAAACTTCCTGTGCGGTGATATACACCCAGCCAGAAATCAAGGCAGTAAACCCAATGGGTATAGCATAGCTAAACAGAAGTCTTTCTCTGATTTTTAAATTGGAAAACATCTATTTTCTCCTCAATGATACAACTAACCGGCTTCATTAACTCGTAATTCTGAGTGATTCAAAACCTTTTTTAAATCGAGAAGTCCCATCATTTTTTCTTGATAAGCTACTGTTCCCTGTAGATATTCTTCATCGACCACATGCACAGCCGTAGGAATGGGTTTGATTTGCGATTTGGACAAGTAGATGACATCAAAAACTTTGTCAACGACCACACCAACCACAAAGTCTTCAGTAGCGACCACAACTGCTCCCAAGGGAAACCGATTGTAGTTTAGGTGTAGAATAGACCCAATATTCACTAAAGTAACAATTTCACCTCTGAGATTAATATTGCCCACAATATGAGGGGGACAGCATGGAATAGGCGTGACTCGCTCAATAGGAGTAAATTCGCGCACTAATTCTAAATCTATACCAAAATATTCTTCATTCAAACCAATAACCGCAATAGGCATTAAACCTTTGATATCTTCATGAGCTAGAGATTGTCTTAGATTTTTCGCCCTGGAGTGAAAAATCTCTCGCTCTTTTTGGCTGGCATGGGGACAAAATAAAGTTCGGTTGTGAGCATGGAATTGTTCATTGTCAGAGGTAAATTCTTCTTCTTCAATTCCTGGATCAATGTCTGCCAACTCCTCAGTTTCTACCGGGCGGAGTAGAGTCTCGATATTTAAAATCATGATAATGTGATTCTCCACTTGTACCAATCCCCTCATACAAGGGGTCATAGATGGCCAATGAAGCGATTTTTTAAGCGTACGTTTTAAACGCCCTTGGGAAAATTGAGTCGAGATCTCTGATTCTTCAATCATCTGTACTTCATGGACTTGATTGACAATAATGCCCATGAGTATGTCTTCAGAGTGCAAGACAATGACGCTATCACTGATTTGGTATTCCTGAGTTGCATATCCGAGTCTAGATTCGAGATCCATAACTGGAATAATCTTACCCCTTAGATTGAGAACTCCGGCAATATCTCGTGCAACTTCGGTAACGGAGGTTAACTCAGGTAAGAAGAAAATTTCTTCTACATATAGAGCATCTATCCCGTAGCGTGAACCGTTCAGGCTAAAGGTAATAAACGGTTTTTTTTTCATAATCCCTATTTTGAAGTTTATTGAAGTTCTTTTAAGCGGTTCTTAATAAACCTCAATAATTCTTTAGTTGTATATTCTTCTGATGTTCCTATTTTAGCATCTTGAGGATGTTTTTGAAGTAAGTCTAGGGCAGTGTTCCAAAACTTGCGAGCTTGTACTTTATTCCCTTGTTGAGCATACAGAGACCCTAAATCTAAATAAGCGGAGATTGATTTTGGTTCTAAATAAATAATCCGCTTTAGGTAGATCTTTGCTTGCTCTAGTTCTCCTTTTTCTTCTGCAATTTGTGAGAGTAAATAATAGGGATCAATAGCAAATGATCTAACAGATAAACACTCATGAGCATATTGGATAGCTAGGTCTAGTTCTCCCAGATTGGCATGGGATTTTGCCATCGATAGTAAGTCCGTGAAATTCTTTGGATTTTCTTCTAAATAGTCTAGAGATTTTTTAATCAGATTAGGATACTTTTCTATCTTAGATATTTTTTGATTCTGATTCTTCTGAGGTGAATCTTGAAGTTTGTAAAGGGTTAAATCATCAGTATTAACGGAAATATGAGCGGCAATCTGATTGTCAGAAAAAGGTAACTTTAAACCCGAATTATGGGCTAAGGGATGGAAGAAAGAAGTGCTTTTTTTCTGCTCGGAAGATGTCTTGCCATTCATCAAAGCACATTTTTTTTGGTACACGATAGATTCCGGAAGAGCCTTGATTTGCAGACACTGTAAGTTATGACCATATAACTCCGTATGGCTAGTAATAAAATACCCTTTATTGTGAAGGGCATTACAAAATTTCTGTAAACAAATATCAATGGCTTCTTTGGTTAAGTAAATGAAGACATTGCGACAAATGACTAAATCAAATGGTATGAACTGACCCTGGTCTTGAGGAATGGAGTCTAGGATGAGATTGCTGGTTTGAAAGTGAACTAATTGTTGGACATCAGGGTTGATTTTCCAGAGTTCTTGATGAGGTTTGAAATAGGAGGCTTTTAATCTGGGTTCAACGAGTCTAAAAGACCAGTCATTGTACAATCCGGTCTTTGCTTTAGCGATCGCCATAGCATTAATATCTGTTCCCAGAACCCGCAGATGCCAGTTTCTCCAGTCGGGAATCAGCTCCATTAACAAAATGGCTAAAGAATAGGCCTCTTCTCCCGTAGAGCATCCAGCACTCCAGACGTTGAAACTGGGGCGATCGCGATCGCCAGCCTGATGACGTTGTATATTAATTAACTCGGGTAGTAAATGGGTTCGCAGAAGCTGAATTTGTCCTCGATCGCGAAAAAAATAACTTTCCCCTGTTGTCAATAGATCGATCAACGCCTCCCACTCTCGATCGCTACGGTGACTGGGAGTAGCCAAATGTTGATAATAATCATCAACTGAAGACATTCGTAAACATCGAGTACGATGGACGACCTTCTGGCTCAAACTCTCACGATCCTTAGAGCGGATCGCTAATCCCGTCTTGTGGTTAATCAACTGAATCAACTGCTCTAGCAGAAAAATATTAATCATCAGACTCAGTTAACCCCCTTAGTCTTCCAATGCTCTTCTTCTGGCTTTCTTCATTAACTAGAATGACAGACAATACAGCTATGGAAATCTAATCTTCCAATTATTTAAATAGTTTTAAGCTACGGTTTTATCCAGCCCGGTAATTGTCCTCTTGCCTGAATATTGACCTTATTCCCTTGATTGAACTTTGCTATAGCTGCGAAAGCGAGAGTTCGGACATTTTTCTAGTGCCTATTGCCTCAAACCATAACCTAACTATCCTAACCAACCCTTTCTCTACGATACCTTGAAGGACAAGGGGCCCCAGCCCCTTGTTGAACAGAAAGTTATAAAAAATTGCCCTTAGAAGAAGCTGGGTTGATGACGAATCAAGTTTAAGAATTCTTCACGTACTTTTTGATCTTCCTTAAACACACCCACCATCGAGCTAGTTACTGTCCAAGATCCAGGCTTTTGCACACCGCGCATCACCATACACATATGATTGGCTTCAACCACCACTGCCACTCCTTGAGGGTCAAGAATTTCTTGGATCGCTTCAGCCACTTGGCGAGTCAGCCGCTCTTGCACTTGTAAGCGACGGGAATACATTTCCACAATCCGAGCTAACTTACTTAAACCGACCACTTTTTGATTGGGAATATAGGCCACATGGGCCTTACCCATAAACGGCAGCATGTGGTGTTCGCACAAGCTAAAGAGATTAATATCACGCACTAGAACCATTTCATCATGGCCTTCATCAAAAATGGCTCCATTGACCAGATCTTCTAAGGATTGATGATAGCCATTGGTGAGGAAGCGCATAGCCTCTGCAACCCGTTTGGGGGTTTTCAGGAGTCCTTCCCGCTCTGGATCTTCGCCGAGTTCCGCTAACATCGTCTGTACGGAATCCATTAAGGCTTGATTACTGACATCAGAACTAGGATGGGAAATTTTTGACTCCGCACCATGGGTGGTAGAGCGATCCGGCCGACTCGATAACGGTTGATGTTCCTTAGCATCCTTATCCGAAGAATAACTCAAGGAGGGAGAACCATTAGAGGAAGCAATAGTCATAAGATTGAAAACTCTCTTTTCAGTTTAGGTGGGTGAGCAAAGACAGACAAAGAGGAACTTGGTCTGCACTAGGATCTGGGCCAGAGCTACTTAAGCCGAGCTACTGACTTTGAGGTATTGTTCCATTCCTCGATGGCTGCTGATGGGGGAAGTAATGGGGTTTGAGATCGTTTTGGAGCGATCGGAAGGATCTAGGATTGACATCAGCAGAGAGGCTGTGTAGCTAGAGACTAAGGCTACACTTTGGATCAATTGGAATAAAGCTGAAGAAGCTTGGACAGCCCATGCCAGGGAGGTCAAGCCGTTGTAATCTAAACTTCTTGGATCAGCAAAACTCAAATCGGTAATGAGGAAAATGTAAACAATTGTTACTGGGAGCCATTATAACTCCGATTGCCCCTGTTAACACAAGGGAAAGGGTCTAGGCTGACGCTTCTAAAAAGACTCCAATGTGTCTAAACTTCTGATAGCGCCGGTCTCGGCGTTGTTGCGGAGATAGGGCATCGAGTTCAGAAAGATGGCGAAGAATAGACGTTTTCAGAATATTAGAAGCTTTTAGGGGATCGCTATGAGCGCCACCGAGGGGTTCCGGCAATAAATCATCTAAAATCCCCAATTCTTTTAAGTCTTCGGCGGTAATTTTTAGCGCTTCTGCTGCTTGGGGAGATTTTTTGGCATCTTTCCAGAGAATGGCAGCACAGGCTTCTGGAGTAGCGACGGTATAGACGGCATGTTCAAACATCAATAGGCGATCGCCCACACCAATCCCTAATGCTCCCCCCGATCCGCCTTCACCAATGACAGTACAAATGATGGGGACATCAAGGCGGAACATTTCCCGCAAATTATAGGCGATCGCCTCCCCTTGTCCTAATTCTTCTGCTTGCAGTCCTGCCCAAGCTCCAGGAGTATCAATAAACGTGAGAATGGGCATTTTAAAGCGGTTGGCATGATTCATCAATCGTATGGCTTTGCGATAGCCCCCGGGTGAAGCCATACCAAAGTTACGGGCCACATTATCCTTAGTATCCCGGCCTTTTTGATGGCCAAGCATGACAACCGATCGCCCATCAATACGACCAATCCCTCCAACTAAGGCTGGATCGTCTCCTCCACAGCGATCGCCATGTAACTCAATCCATTCCTGACTAATCGACTGGATATAATCCAACGTCGAGGGACGGCGAGGATGGCGAGCCAACTGCAACCGTTGTGTGGGAGCCAAATTGGTAAAAATCTCCTCTCGCAGTTGAACGGAGCGCTGCTCCAACTGATGAATTTGATCGGAGACATCGACACTGTTTTCTTTTGCCAATTGCCGAATGTGTTCAATTCGGTTTTCTAGTTCAAACAGCGGTTTTTCAAAATCCAGGAGTAGGGGTTTACGTTCAGGAGTATTCACATTCACTAAAGGGGAATCACATTTTCTCTCAACCCGTCTCTCATTTTATCGGATTCGGGTCATCTGTACTCAACTCTGAGCCTTAAACCTGGGGTAATAGCAGGGGACGAAATCCATGTTTTACTGAAGCACTACCAATTTTCTCCATTTTTCCCACTGTAATCTGATTACGACCCCAAGAAAAACTCTCATACCACTGCTCGAAGTCTAGAATCATGGCTTCAGCAAAGCAAGCAAACAACTGTCGCTCGGGCACATCCATCTGCACAATATCCATAATTTGCCATTCAATATCCAGGGAATGCTCTACAATCCCACCATTGACCACATAAATATCCGTATCTTGCAGTTTAGTCCCCAAATTTTTTGGATATCCCCCATCAATCATCAAACAGGGGTGTTTCAATGTAGACGCATCAATTTCTACACCCTTGGGCATACTGGCGACCCAAACCACCACATCCGCTAGGGGGAGAGCCTCTTCTAAGCTCAGAATTTTACCTCGTCCCAGTTCCGATTGTAGCGCTCTCAGGCGATCCTCTTTGCGAGCCACCAAGAGTAAATCGGCCACATCGGTCTTCTGATTCAGCCATCGACAGACAGCACTCCCAATATCTCCTGTTGCACCGCAAACGGCGATCGTCGCTTGGGATAGATCGATCCCCAACTGAGCCGTCACCTGTTCTACTTGTTGACAAATAATATAAGCGGTATGGGTATTACCCGTTGTAAACTTTTGAAAGTTTAATTCCACATTACGAACCCGTGGGTTGTCATGAAGATTAAATTCTTCAAAAATAATCGAGGAAAATCCACCCAAGGCCGTAATATGAATTTCATCTTCATCTTTCTGTTTCTGAGCATGGGCCATAGCGTTCAGGATTTTGCGAGTGGCCGCTTTAATCCGACGATTGGCCAACATTTCTGGGAGAAAACAGGATTCGATATATTTACCGGTTATGACTTTTCCGGTAGCGCTGGTGACTGTAATATCATCCACTGTCTGTGGAGGAGCAGAACACCAGAAATCCAATCCCTGATCTGCATATTCTGGATATCCCAAATCCCTGGCAACGGATTGGGCATGTTCTAAGCTAGTAAGGTGACCGATCAGACCAAACATGGATGTACTAAATTTAAGCCGTCTGCTAATAGAGTAAAGGACAATGGGACGAAATAGACCATTTTAGATTGACATCCACCCCTGCCTAAAGGCGAGGGGATTCCTAAACCTCACGATTTAGGTTTCTGTTTCATCGCAGTTGCCTTCACAGATTTACTCTGTTCGGGTCTTACACTCGCTCCGCAGACTGACACGGCAAGCCCTGCCGC
>NZ_JAGHZH010000075.1:0-13555 GCF_017746885.1 Roseofilum sp. SBFL
AGACGGAAAGTAACGCCTCCCGAGAGAATCCCCTCTGTTTGGAATGGGAAACAGTTCCAAGCAAGGGAACTCGTAGAAAGAGGAAGTCTCCTTAGTGATGAGGGGAATCCCCACGCCTTTAGGCTGGGGAGGATGTCAATCCTCTGAGCCAATTTGTCAGCAGCATTCAGTCCGCACAAAATGGGGCAGATATTCCGCTCTACTGGAATGTCCATACCACTGGATCTCCAGCAGGTGCCATTCGAGGTCAACTGCAAGATGGCGATGGCACCTCTCAAGCCGTGAATGGCTTGCAAGCCCAAACCATTACCCTGGGGTCGAATCAATCTCTTGTGGTTAATGCAGGCGGACAGCTCGATGTTGAAGGAACAGCCGTTGCGGTTGATGCTGCCGCCCAAAATGTCAACATTAACGTGCAAGCTAATGGAACGGTTGATGGGAGTTTCAATGGAGTGAACTTTGCCAATGGCGGGCAGTCTCAAGGTACGGTCACCAATAATGGCACCATTACTAGTGCCAGTCGTGCCGTCAACTTAGGCGGACTCTCCAATCAAATCGTTAACTCCGGACAAATTATCACCACAGCCAATCCTCGCAATGGCACGATTTATTCCGACCAAACAGCTCGAGGATTTTCCATTAACAATACGGCAAGCGGGTTAATCGACACTGGTAGCGGCAACCAAGGCGATGCTATTTCCCTGCAACTAGGCGCGAATGTTACTGGTGGAATTACCAATGCCGGTACGATCTTCGGTCGCGGTTCGAGTAGCTCGACCACCAATAGCGAATCTTCTGCCATTCGCCTGTATTGGGGCAACGAGTCCGGTTCTCCCGCTTCAATTTTCACCGGGAATATTACCAACTCGGGTACGTTGTTTGCCGAACAAGGAAGCGCCGTGTTAGTGGAAAATCAAACCATTCTCAATGGTGAAATTCGCAATAGTGGCACAATTTACGGCGGTTTCCGAGGCATTAATTTTGCTAATGGAGGTAGCTCTGGCGGCAACGTCGTTAATGAGAGTGGCGGTCAAATTCTGGGCAATGGACGGGCGATTAATATCGGAGGCGGAGGAGTTTCTGTGCAAAATGCCGGGCAAATTCGCACGTTTCAAACGCCATCGGATGGGGTCATTTACGGCGACCAAACCGCAGGAGTTATTGTTATTGATAATCAGGCTTCTGGGGTCATCGACCTCACCTCTGGGACTCAAGGAGATGCGATCTCGTTGGAACTCGGTGCTAGAGTTAATGGTGCGATCGTCAATGCGGGAACGATTTCTGGAGCTGGTGCGGTTAGCTCCACCACCAATAGTCAATCTTCAGCCATTCGCCTTTATTGGGGCAATCAGACGGGAGTTCCGGTTTCTGTGTTTAATGGCAGTATTGGTAATTCCGGTCAACTGACTTCCGAACAAGGGGCGACTATTTTGATTGAAGACCAAACTCAGTTAAATGGTCTGATTATTAATACGGGTGTGATTCAAGGAGGAAGTACTGCGACAGGAACTCTAGCCATTGATACGCAGAACGCAGAAGGAGTCGTTGCAGCCATCAATACGGGTTTAATTAATGGTGATTTCTTGCTCAGTGCTGGCAGTGACTTTTATCAGGGGACTCAAGGAGGATTGTTTGGTTCGGTCGTTGGCGGCGAGGGTGGGGATACTCTGCTCGGTGGAGCTTCTAATGATAGCTTTATTGCTGGAGCTGGCAATGATTCTCTCAATGGAGGTGGCGGTACTAATCTCTTGATTGGGGGAACGGGTTCGGATACCTTAATTTCTGGCAATGGAGTGGATATTTTTGCCTTTGGTGCAGACTTGCTGCAAGATCCAACAGCAGATATTGATGTGATTGCTAATTTTACTGCCGGTGATGTCTTGGACTTCAATCAATATTTAGCGGCTGGAGGAGCAATTTCTTCGGTACAAACGATAGGAGGTAATCTGAATATTCTCTTGAGTAGTAATGATTCGATTCTGATTGGTGGCGATATTGCTGCTGCTTCTAGCCAAATTGTAATTTGAATCATTGGAACAGCAAAAACAGCTTGTTCTTGCCAAGGAAAGTCCATGAAAGTGCTGTTTTTACTTTTATAATAGATTCTATACACTCTACCATCTGGCTCACCCTATGATCAATAAACCCCAGAAAAAACGGCTCTTAAAGCAGTTAAGGAAAAACTCAGGCAAAATAAACTTTATTCAACTGATAGAACATTATCCCCATTGGAGTGATTTATATCATGGGTTACTATCCATGGATTGGGTGCAGTTTTTTGGGTTAATCCTCATTTTATATTTAATCGCCAATGTCCTATTTGCTTTCGCCTATTTAGTCGGAGGAAATGGCATTGCTAATGCGCAACCGGGTTCCTTTGCTGATGCCTTTTTTTTTAGTATCCAAACTTTGACAACCATTGGTTACGGTGCGTTTTATCCAACGACGTTCTATACTCATATTATCGTTACTGTTGAAGCCCTATTTGGTTTATTAGGATTTGCGGTAGCCACGGGATTATTATTTGCCCGATTTTCTAAGCCAACCGCACGGGTTTTGTTTAGTGAAGTGGCAGTGATTACCCCTTATAATGGAGTCCCCACTTTGATGTTTCGGATGGCGAATCAACGAAACAATTGGATTGTAAAAGCACAAGTTAGGGTGAGTGTTTTATTACCCCAAGAAATAACTCCAGAAGGTCATAGCTTACAGCGAATTGTAGATATTAATTTAGTCAGATCGGAAAATCCTTTCTTGGTACTCAGTTGGATGATTATGCATCCGATTGATGAACACAGCCCATTTTACCATCATGGGTTTACTTCAGAGAAGATTCAGCAGTGGCAACCTGAAGTGATTATTTCCCTCACTGGATTAGATGAAACCGTCTCCCAAACTATCCATTCCCGTTATTGGTATCATCCAGAGGATATCCGATGTAATGTGGCGTTTGTGAATGTGGTTTCAATCGATAAAAAAGGGACACGCTGTATTGATTATACTCATTTTCATGATGTGGAACCCTTGGGAAATGGGGGGATAGGGAGACAGGGAGATTACTGAGCGCCCATTATTCATTCATTTCTTTATAGGTGGCAACGGAAGACGGGGAAATACGGTTCAGGTAACGGAAAATCCAATACTTAAAGACGGTATCTAGGATAACGGGAAAGGTGGCAATAAAGAGGAAGATAAATTCTCGACTTTCGGGAAGTCCGAAATGCCGGGATAAACCTTCGAGAATGACTTCCCAACCATGGGGAGAGTGGAACCCAACGAACATATCCGTAAAGAGGATAATAATGAAGGCTTTGGCACTATCACTTAAGCCGTAAACTAAGTCATCCATGAAGGATTTAAGAACAGTGATTTCTCGCTTACTGGTATAAATCACCCAGCCAAAAGCAACAAAGGCAAAAAAATCAGAAAAGATGTTTTTTACCGCATCTGAGCTTGCGGTTCTAAACTCTTCCTTAATTTCTTCCGCCTTATGATGCAGTTCTTTTTTTATTTCCTCTGGGCTGAGTTCAGGAAGATCTCCAATGAGCATCTCAAATTTAAGCTTGCTTTCAAATTTCTCTAATTCCATGAAGGCTTCTGCCTCCATATCTTCATTGAGGAAAACTGAAACCTGTTCGCGTTCTTTGAATTTATCAACAATGGGACCGATAATGAAGTTGTTGGCAATTTGTTGGGTGAGCAGGGGAATTAGGAAAGCTAGTAAAATAAAGCGCAGGGAAATAATGGTTTTAAATTTTGAAATCCGAAATCGATTGAGTAATTCTTCTTCAGTTTTGGGATCGAGTTCTTTTTGGACTCGTTTGAAGGTACCTAAAATGGTACGGGGCAGAAAACTGGATTGATCGGAAATGGTTTCGGCGTTGGTGATTTCTTCGACGGTGGGTCTTGGTGGCGGGATGTTTTTGGATGGATTGGGTTTGCGAGATTGGGAGTTGGGTATGGTTAGAGATTGAGATTGATCGACGGGAATAACAGCTTGAGAATTGGATGAGATTGAGCTGTTGTTCGCTTGAGCATTATATCGACTTAAGATTTGATCGATGGTGTTGAGTTTTTCTAGGGTGAGTTGGGAGTCTTCAATGGGATTTTTGTCGAGATTTATGGCGTTGGATTGCCAGAGACTATTGGCTAATTTCCGAGAGGAAGAGTTGACGAATAATCGGCTGGTATTGAATTCGGATAAACGAATGCGAGCGGTGTTTAAATTGTTGGCTAATTCGCGCTTAAAATAGGCCTGAACTGTGTTATTATATTGTTGAGAATCAAGAACAATCTTCTGCCCCCCAAAATATTCTTCTTCGATCGCCTGAATTTTCAGCACAGCTTCGTAGGCATCATCTAAGGCGCGATCGGGGGTTTGCCAGAACCAGCGGTTGAGAAAGCGAAAGGAAGATTGGAATTTTTGCCAGGGAGAGCCTTTAGCCATGTTATTCCAGACAACGATCGAGCAAATGGACTTCAATTACCAGCGCCTGGCGCTATGAATGGTATCTTATCAAATGTCTTCTGAGTCGTGTAGCGTGTCTTTAGATTCTCTTTGGATAGTGGGCCCGTCCCGCAGTGGTAAAACCCGTCGTCTGGTTGAGTATATCGGTGAGCAAGTCTGGCCACAACTCGATTCTGGCTCGACGGCTAACCTGATGATTTTGGTGTTTGCGGCAACGGGAGATAATCGTCTAGATTTGGACGATCGCCTCACCCGGTTAGACCCCCCTAGAGGGGGACTGTTGAGTCAAACCACTACCCCCCTAGGGTTCTGCCTCAATCAAGTGAGCTTATTTTGGCCCCAATTAATGCAGCAATTGGAGATAGAATCCCAATTTCCAATGCGCCTGCGTCCAGAAACGGAGCAAGAATGGGCGAGTGTTCTCTGGCAAGACGATTTAGACCGTGGAGCCTTAAGTTTAGAAGGGGTGTCCCCCGTGCGCTTGGTGCGGCAACTGTTGGATACTTGGGCCCTAGCGGCTGCCAGTGGTGTGGCGATCGCCGATATTCCCATGATTCTCGAACAAGGAGAACTGGGAAGCCTGGCCAAAAGTCCCGATATTTGGCACAATATTGGCGTTGCCCTGAAGCAGTGGCGCACTTGGTGTTTAACCCATGGCTTTCTCACCTACGGACTGGCGCTCGATCTGTATGGACAACATCTGATTGGCGATCGCCACTACCAAAACTATCTCCTCCAACGCTATCAGAGTCTCTGCGCCGATGATGTAGATGAATATCCCGCCATCATGCGCTATCTATTTGAGCTATTTCTAGATCGAGACCGCACCAGTTTATTCACCTACAACCCAGATGGCGGTATTCGTGTCGGTCTCAATGCCGACCCCCAATACATCGCCCAAATTGCCCAACGCTGCCACATTGAAGATCTCGGAAATCGCCCTAACCTAGGACTGGCGGGAATGCTAGACCTGGACGAAATCGAACAAGTCATTAACCCGCTATTTGCTGAACCCGTTCACCTTCCTGCAGAACAGATCCAATCTCTCTCTACCATCTCGCGATCGCAACTTTTACGGGAAACGGCGGAAACCATCATTGATGCCATTCACAACCAACACATTCCCCCCCAAGACATCGCCATCATCGCCCCAGGATTAGACGACATTGCCCGCTATACCCTGATTCACATCCTCAACCAAGCTGATATTTCCCTACGTCCGCTTAACGAACAGCGCCCCCTGATCGCCTCCCCCCTGATCCGCGCTCTGCTCACCCTACTGACCCTGGTGTATCCCGGCTTGGGGCGACTGGTGAACCGAGAGGCGATCGCCGAAATGCTCATCTTTCTCAGCCATCCTCTGCTCGGAAATGCCCAACCCAACCAACCCCCTCCCTACTGGATCGACCCCGTGCGAGCTGGTCTGATCGCCGATCGCTGCTACGTTCCCGATCCCGACCATCCTCACCTACTCGACATGAAAGTTTTTGACCGATGGGATCGTCTAGGCTACCGTCCCAGCACCGCCTACAACCAAATCCGAACCTGGATCGAAACCCAAAAAGAAGAACGCTCCCAACGCCTGTTGACCACTCCCCTGATTTTCCTCGATCGCGCCATTACCCGGTTTTTCCTCAACCATACCCTGCCCTACGACCAACTCGCCGCTATCCGCGAACTAATGGAAACCGCCCATCATTACTGGCAGATTCATCATCGCTTGCATCCCAACCACTCTCCCCTAGCCCAATTTATTCAACTGCTGCGTCAAGGGGCGATCGCTGCTAACCCCTACCCCGTCCGACCCACCGGCTCCAAAGCCAATAGCGTCACCCTAGCCACCATTTTCCAATACCGTTCCAGTCGCTACACTCACCGATGGCACTTTTGGCTCGATGCCAGCTCTCCCCTCTGGCTCAAAGGTGGAGCCGCTAATTTATGGGCTGCTCCCCTGTTTTTACAACACCGTTTAGGCCAACCTTGGACTGTCGAACATACCCAAGAAGCCGATGAAGAACGACTCAGACGCATCCTACTCGATTTACTCACTCGTGTGGAAGAGCGTCTTTATCTATGCCATAGCGATCTAGCAGTCAATGGCACAGAACAAACAGGGCCCTTGTTTGCTTTAGTCAGCGCCAGCCATGAGTTGAATCATCATGGATCCAGAAGTGTTGAATGTTAGCTTAATGTCGAAAAAAAGAGGATAAAATATGGTATTCTATCCTCAAATATTCAAACAATATTCTACAAATAGTAGCATCTTTTACAAATCTTGTCCAACCCATTCTCAAGTCATTGTCTCCTCATGACTACCCAGTTCTGAACTCTCGCCTCTTCTTTGAAATCTGGTTAAACTTCGTACTCGATAGTAGTTTGACCCGTATGAGAGACTTGTTCTACCGATTGGATCATACGGGAATTAAGGTGGATAAATCAACCTTCTCCAAAGCCTGTAAATCCAGAGAAGACCACAAGTTATATCGTATCTATAATCAATTACTTCATCAGTTAAAAAAGAAAAATAGAGTAGAAGCTCTAACGTTATTGCCAATAGATTCAACCGTAATCACTAGAGATTAGTGAAATCTATAGAAAGCGTTGGGAAATTGAAGTACTGTGGAAGTTCTTGAAAATGCATTTAAAGCTGAATAAACTTATCACGAAAAATGGGAATGGAGTGACCTGGCAGATCCTCATGGTGTTGATTGCTTACTTAATCTTGCAGTTAATGGAAGTTAATCAGTTCTATGGCAAAACTTTGTTGGATAAATTCCGTTATTTGCAAGTAGAACTTAGTCAGCGTTGCTCTCTTATTCATTGGAGCTACGATCTGATTCCAGAAACCCTGATTTAGTTCCCTAGGGGCTTATCTTGAATTTAAGGTAAAGTTTTATGTCAAGATTCAACACTTCTGGCCTATTCCCTATTCCCTGTCACCCACCTCATTGTCCCAGAATCAGAAAAGAGGGAGAGGGAATAAGCACAAAAACCTAGCTTTTTTGAAAAGATGCGCTATACTGTCCCAAACTGTTGACTGATGGTGGAAGTAAGCTGATGTCAGAACAAACCTGTCCCGTCTGTGGTGTCAAGATTCAAAAGATGGTCGGTAGCGATCGGGTTTTGTTTTCCTATGGGCCGCCAGCCACCCGCGATAAACTCTGGCAAAAGGTTTGCCAGTATGTACAAAAACCCAGTTGTATTAACCAAGATCAAGCCAATAATCCCGCCAAATAGCTAAGTTAGCCAAATATCTCCTAATGGTTTGCTTGCGATAAAGGTAAACCGGTTCCACCCCGTTGGACTAAGACTAACTCGGCTCCAATACTAATGGCAATTTCTGCTGGTGTTAAGGCTCCAATATCCAATCCAATAGGGGCATAGATTCGGTTGAGTTTATCTAAAGGAATGGAATAATCTGCGAGTGCTTTGCGGACTTTATTCACCCGTTTAACCGATCCAATCATGCCAATATAGCGATAGGGGAGATTGTTCTGTAGCAAACTCCTTAGGGCTTCGAGGTCATAATCATATCCACGAGTGACCATGGCGATATAAAGGGGATGATGATAGGGCCATTGGTCTAAAAGGGGGGTTATGGAATCGGTGCAAATCGCTAATGCAGAGGGGAAACGCTCAGGATTAGCCCATTGGGGGCGATCGTCTTGAATAACGACTTGAAAGCCTAATAATGTAGTAACTTGAGCGAGTTTTTCCCCTACATGCCCTGCACCGATAATCAGGAGTAGGGGAGGGGGTTCAATCAAGTCAATAAATCCTGATTGTGGGGAAGGTTGGGGAGAGTTCAGGCTGAGAAGATGGGGAGAGAAACCGGGAGCAAAGGGGGTAAATAGACGCACCGTATGACCCTGATTGAGCCGATCTAGGATACGGGTGATTAACATGATCGCCGCTTCTCCAGACCATTTAGCCACCCACACCTGCATTTGCCCCCCACAAACCCCCTCGGTAACTCGCTGAACTGCACCGGATAGGTCAATGTTCACCTTCTGCGGATCGCCCGATGCTAAAACGTTCTCCATAGTGCTTAAAACCTTGGCTTCTCCTGCTCCGCCGCCGATGGTATCCAACAGCGTGCCATCCGCACAGAGCGCCATTTTCGCCCCCACTTCTCTCGGTACAGAGCCAGTCGTTTTCATTACTGTGGCGATCGCCAGATCTCCGGTTTGCAAAGGCTTGAGTAACTGTTGATAAAATTGCAGTGACATAGCTGGGTGCTGAACTGCCCTTGGATGGTCTCTCTGGATTATATCGCCATTACCCATTACCCATTAATGACTATGATTGAAACTCTGCAAATTAATACCCAACGTCTCCAGAGTTCCTTAGAAGAACTGGCGAAAATTGGTCAAAAGGGCGATCGCAGTATTTGTCGCCTCGCCTTTTCCGACGAAGATCTCCAAGCACGTGCCTTAGTGCGTCAGTGGATGGAAGAAGCAGGCATGGCCGTCCGAGTTGATAGTGCCGGAAACTTACGCGGAACCTATCCCGGAAAACAGCCCCATCTTCCCGTCTTAGCCACCGGTTCCCATCTCGATACAGTTGTGTCTGGTGGTAAGTTTGACGGAGCATTGGGAGTCCTTGCTGGAATTGAAGTCGTTCGGGTTTTAAATGACCATCAACAATACCTCAATCATCCTCTAGAAGTCATTGTCTTAACTGATGAAGAAAGCACCATGATCGGTTGTAAAGCGATTTCTGGAACCGCATCTTTGAATCCAGAAGACTATGAAACCAAAGTCAATCTTTCTATCATCGATGCCTTAGCTAAAGTGGGCGGTAATTGGCACACTTTAGCCCAAGCGAAACAAAGCCGCCAAGACATCGCCGCCTTTTTAGAGTTGCATGTCGAACAAGGAGCAGTCCTAGAACAATTGGGCAAACAAATTGGTATTGTTCAAGGCATTGTTGGACAACAACGCTATATCGTCACCGTTAAAGGTAGAGCTAACCATGCTGGAACCACACCGATGGGAATGCGTAAAGATGCCCTCACTGCTGCCGCTCGAATTGTCCTCGGAGTTGAACACTTAGCCGAATCTGCTCCTGGCGATCCAGTTGCCACGGTAGGCACTCTGCAAGTGTTTCCCAATGCCCCTAATATTATTCCCAGCTTAGTCAAAATGACTGTCGATATTCGAGATTTGAATCAGCAAACTCTCGACCGTTTAGTCGCTGACTTAAAAACCCAATTAGAACAAATTTCGACGGCGACAGGAACTCAAATTACGATCGAACCCCTGCTAAACGTTCAAGCGACTCTCGCCCCTGCCAAAATTCAACAGCAGATCGCCAGTGTTTGCCAAGACTTAGGATTAAGCCATCTTTCCCTTCCTAGTCGCGCGAGTCATGATGCCCAAGAATTGGGGCGCTGTACGGATATGGGGATGATTTTCGTGCCTTCTCAAGGAGGAATTAGCCATTCTGGAGAGGAGTATACTGGCGATCGCTATTGTCTGCAAGGAGCAAGGGTTTTATTGCATACTTTGCTAAAACTGGATCGAGAATATTAGATATCTCAACGTTGTAGCCACAAGGGGCGATCGCTCCATCAGATCGGTTACTATTCAGGAATGCGAACTTCTATCACACTGCCATTGAAGTTATACGTAAACCCTTCCAACTCTACAGGTGTGCCAATTTTGAGCTTACTATTTCCCAAAACTACACCGCTTTCAGTGATTTGGGCATTTCCAGTCAGAGTCATTAACATATCGAGGGAAAAGCGACTCTGTTCTCTGGGATCGTCTAAAGCTTTAGCACTACCATCCGGTTGAGGAATAATGACCGGACGTTCTAAGCGTTCTACGGATTTAACGGTTACACTTCCATAGGGTTGATTGCGGATAATGATATTGGTTGTCTGGCTTTCTTGGAATTCCTGAATCAAGGCTTCTGGACTGCGTACACTTAACCCCCGGACAATAACATCGACTTCTACGGGTTTGGTGACGACTCCCACTTGGGCAACCGATCCAGAGGTTCCTGGATAGAAGAAAATGCCGAATAAGACTAGGCCGATGACGACGAGCGCGCCGAGATCGAGAATGGAGAATTTGCCAAATAACCGACCTTTTGAATCTAACAGTGCCATAGTGGGGATAGAAAGAAAACAGGATAATCTTGGCTCAGGATAGCATGGGCTAGGCAAAAGGTAATAGGTAATAGAGGATGAACTTTTGCTCAAGGGAGCGCCGGAGAATTAGAGGTATTGTATAACGGAGGCAACTCCGGTAAGGTTTGATGCATATAGGCATCAAGTTCGGCGATCGCTGCTTCTTTTGCTGATTCTGATGCAAATGAACTCAGAAAGGAGTTTTTCGCCAATTGATATAAGTCCTGTTGACTCAAGTTTAGGGCTTCATAGATAGCCATGAAGTTTTCTTGCACATAGCCCCCAAAGTAGGCTGGATCGTCCGAGTTAACAGTTACTCGTAAGCCGGCATCTAGTAATTGTTTGATGGGATGTTGCTCGAGGCTTTCAAAGACACCTAGCTCAATATTGGAGAGGGGACAAACCGTGAGGGGAATTTGCTGTTCTTTGAGCCATGCCATCAGTTTAGGGTCTTCTGGCGATCGCACCCCATGGTCAATGCGGGCGACTTTGAGTAAGTTGATCGCTTCCCAGATATACTCAGGGGGTCCTTCTTCTCCTGCATGAGCAACGGTCAAAAACCCGTGCGCTCTGGCGCGATCGAAAACAGCAGTAAACTTAGAAGGGGGATGACCTCGTTCTGAAGAATCTAAACCCACCCCAACGATCCAATCTTGGTAAGGGAGTGCGTCTTCTAGGGTTTTCATTGCGTCTTCAGCGCTCAGATGACGTAAAAAACACAGAACTAGACTAGAAGATATGCTCAGTTGATTTTGACCATCGACCAAGGCTTGATGAATGCCAGTAATCGCAACTTCAAAAGGAATTCCTCGCTGGGTATGGGTTTGGGGGTCAAAGAAAATTTCCGTATGGCGTACGGTTTGCTTGTGGGCTCGTTGGAGATAAGCCCAGGTGAGGTCATAAAAGTCTTGTTCCGTACAGAGGACATTGGTTCCCGCATAGTAGAGATCCAGAAATGATTGTAAATCTTGGAATTGATAGGCCTGATGGGCAGCTTCTATGGAATCATAGGGAAGGGTCATCTGGTGGCGATCGGCTAAGGCAAACATTAATTCCGGTTCCAAAGATCCTTCAATATGAATATGTAATTCTGCTTTCGGTAACTCTCGAATCCAATCGTTAATCACGATCGATACTCCTCTGTTATTCAGTAAGCATAGATACTAAAAACCCAATGAGTCAATGAGAGATTTTATCTCTTCTACATTTTAGCAAATTGTTCTGGATTTTGTCCGCTTAGATACATCCCAGTGATTTCGTCAATATCATCCATGATTTTTATCGAGGATTTCTATATGAATTCTAGGAATTTTCTAACCGATTGTAAACAGAGAATGATATAATTACCTGTAATATTTTATGATCGTTTTTTTAGAAATCAAAAATGGACTTTGAGTTTCAGTTTGCCATTATCAGTGATTTACATATTGCCCTGCCCCATACCATTTGGGATCATCCCAAACGCTTTCATCTGGTGGAAATCAGTATTCCAGCCTTAGAGTTAGCCCTCGATCATCTCAGTCAATTGGATCTGGATTTTTTGCTCTTGCCAGGGGATTTAACTCAACATGGAGAGCCAGAAAATCATCAATGGTTAAAACAGTGCCTTTCCCAGTTGCCCTATCCAGTTTATGTGATTCCAGGAAATCATGATATCCCGACTCAGTGGGGCAATGAAACCTCAATTAGTCGTGCTAAGTTTCCCACCTATTATCATCAATTTGGATATCACCAATCTCGACAAACCGATTATACCTGTGAACTCTTACCAGGTGTGCGTCTCATTGCTTTAGATTCTAATGAATTTGATGAAGACGGGAAACAATTCGGCTATGGGTATCTGAATGAAGCCCAGTTTGAATGGTTAGACCATATTTTAGCGACTACGAGTGAACCCTTACGTTGGGTGATGATTCATCATAATGTGATTGAACATTTACCGGATCAGCGCACTCATTGTTTAGGCCAACGCTATATGTTAAAAAATGGGCCGCGCTTAATTAATGTATTGCAGGAATCAGGCATCAATTTAATGTTTACCGGTCATTTGCATGTTCAGGATATTGCCCAACAGGGTAATTTATATGAAATTACCACCGGATCTTTGGTTAGTTATCCCCATGCTTATCGAACCTTAAAAGTTACCTCGCAAGCTGGGGTAAAAACTAGAGTGGAGATTCAATCCCATCAGATTAAAACCCTTCCCGGTTGGGAGAATTTAGGAGCATTTTCACGGGAATGGATGGGAGAGCGATCGCACCCATTTATGATGCGTCTGTTAACCGGAGATCCTTGCAACTTAACGGAGGAGGACGCACAGCAATGGGTGGGTTCTCTGCGCTATTTTTGGGCAGATATTGCCCAAGGAGATACCCAGTTTCACTTTCCCCATTTTCCAGAAGATCTGCGAACCTACTTTGAGAGCTTTAGCGCCGAGCCTGATTTAGGGGATAATCACAGAGCGATCGAATTTTAGTTTGATCGGATATAGCGCTTTGCGCTAGGGAATGGGGAATCGCTTGTATGGCTCAGGTTCTAAGGCTTCAAGCTGTACCTCAGAGAAGAGAGAAACGCTATGAGACATTTTCTGTCACTCTTGGAAATTCTGACGTTTCATGTCCGCGAAGCGGAAATTTCCGTCATTACATAAGAGACCGTTGATAAAACAAAAATTAAGAAGATTAGGCCAGACGCGCTAATCTTCTGAGCATCAAGCGGCACATAGCTGTATAGATCATCGCCTCACTTATTTCTGGTTATTGCTCCTGCGCTCCTTCATCATTCTTCCGTTTCTGGTTCAAATCTTTACCGCTCTTTATTGGCGATCCGATTGTCAATGATTATCTGCACTGCTATTAATTTTTAACTATTAATTTTTAAATGGTTAATTGCTCCTTCACCGATTACCATGAGTCTTGCAGACTTTATTGCCCTTTCCCCTATGATTGAAC